>JAUWKW010000042.1 GCA_030614035.1 Chromatiales bacterium
CCGTAGCGTTCGACCAGGAAAACTTTGATATCGGTCTCGCTGTTGCCTTCCTCGACCATGGTGCGAATCTCGCGCCGTAAATCTGCCGCCAGCGGTGCCGACGAATCCGCGATCGTTTGGTTCTGGCACACCAGGCAGCGAACTTCATTGATGATTTTTTCATAGGCTGCTTGTTGATTGGCGTCGGTTAGAGAGTCGGAAGCATCAATTGCCCAGCTGCGATCTATCGATGCCAGGCCAATGCCGATTGCGACGCTTAAACAAATTCCTGCCAGCCGCAACGCGTTCACGGTTCTTGCACCGTTGCCGATTGCATCCGTGGCAAAAACTCCGTCTCCCATATCGCCATCGTCAACGGACTCAGGTGCTTGTACAGCACGGTCCCGTCGGCAGCGAGCAGAAAAGTTTCCGGCGCGCCGTATACGCCCCAGTCAATCGCGACGGCGCCGTCGAGGTCGACTGCAGTCGCTGCATAGGGATTGCCCAATTGTTCAAGCCACGTGCGGGCCTGCACCGTATTGTCTTTCCAGTTGAGGCCATAGATCGGGATCCCGGAGTTGGACGCGATTTGCAGCAGCGTGTCGTGTTCCTGCCGACAGCCCACGCACCAGGTTGCCCAGACGTTCAGCAAGCTGAATTGGCCCCGCATATCGTCTGTGCCCAGCGTTTGCCCGGGATCACTGAGCCTTGGCAGCCTGAACTCGGGCGCTGGTTTGCCGATCAACGGGGATGGCACATAAGACGGGTCGCGGTTCAGGCCGACGATGAATACCGCCAGCAGCGCCATGAAGACGGCGATCGGTATAAAAAATTTCATTTGCTCAGGTGGTCGCCAGATCGCTGGGTTGATCCGCGGTCTTATCCGACACCGGGTATCGCGATCGGTAACGGCGATCGCTGACGGCCACCAACCCGCCCAGCGCCATGACCAGCGCCCCCAGCCAGATGAATCGGATCATCGGCTTGTATTGAATCCTCACGCTCCAGCTGCCGTCTCCCAATGGTTCGCCGAGCGCGACAAACAGATCCCGCGTCCAACCGACGTCGATGCCGGCTTCGGTCATCGCACTGGTCTGGACCCGGTAGATACGCTTTTCCGGCAACATTTGGCTGATCTGGCGCTCGCCTCGACTGACTGTGAATGTACCGCGCACGGCCTGGTAGTTTGGTCCGGTTCTATCTTGTACCCCGTCGAAGCGAAACGTATAGCCGGCGACCGTAACGCTTTCCCCTGGTGCGATGCGCTGGTCAATCTCGATGCTGAACGACGACGTTACGGTGATGCCGATCACCGTCATGCCGATACCGAGGTGTGCCAGGTGCATGCCGAGCATCGAGCGCGTCAGCCGTGGACCTTTACCGCGCAACTGCGCAATCGGGTTTAGCAGCACCGATCCAATGACCCAGACACCAGGCGTCAGGCCAATCATCGAGCCGATCGCAGTCAGCAAACCGGCCTCACCCCAGGCAAACCACGGCAGGCTGATGCCGACGAGAATGGCAATCGCCGCCGGCCAACGTAGCCGCCGCGCCAATGCCGACGCGTCGGTCGACCGCCAGACCGTATGCATACCGACCCCCAGCACCAGCAACAGCGGCACCATCACGATCGGGAACACCAATTCAAAATACGGGGCGCCGACAGAGATTTTGCCGAGGTTCATCGCATCTGCGATCAATGGCGCCAGCGTGCCGAACAAAATCAGACCGGTAGCAGCGACCAGCAGGATGCTATTCAACAGCAGAAAGGTTTCCCGGGAGAACGGGCTGAATCCAACCTTGGTTTCCAGCGAGCGAGCGCGCCACGCGTACAAGCTCAGTGCGCCGCCGACGACTATGGCCAGGAAAATCAGAATAAACACTCCACGCTTGGGATCTGATGCAAACGCGTGCACTGACACCAGTACCCCGGATCGCACCAGGAAGGTTCCCAGCAGGCTCAGTGAAAATGCGCTGATTGCCAGCAACAGCGTCGAACTCTTGAACAAGCCACGCTTTTCAGTCACCGCCAGCGAATGGATCAGTGCCGTACCAGCTAACCATGGCATGAACGACGCGTTCTCGACCGGGTCCCAAAACCACCAGCCGCCCCAGCCGAGTTCGTAGTAAGCCCACCAGCTACCGAGCGCAATGCCGACCGTCAGGAACAGCCAGGCCGTCGTCGTCCACGGCCGCGTCCAACGTGCCCATTGCTGATCCAGGCGACCCGACAGCATCGCGGCGATTGCAAACGCAAACGCGACGGAAAACCCGACATAACCGGTGTAGAGCATCGGCGGGTGAATAATCAGTGCCGGATCCTGTAGCAATGGGTTCAGGTCATTGCCTTCCAGCGGCGCCGGAAACACGCGCTCGAACGGATTCGACGTAAACAGGATGAATAACAGGAACCCAAGGCTGATCATGCCCATGACGCCAAGTACCTGTGCAACAACAGCGTCAGGCAGGCTGCGGCTGAGCAACGCCACGGCGCTGGTCCAGATCGCGAGTATCAATACCCAGAGCAGCAGCGATCCCTCGTGCGCACCCCAAACGGCTGCGAGGCGAAACATCAACGGTAATTCTGAATTTGAATTCGTTGCCACGTACAGAACGGAAAAATCGTTCTCGACAAACGCCCAACTCAGACAAACGAATGCCAGCGCGACGAACAAAAGCTGTGTGACGGCTGCCGGACGCGCAACGCCAATCCAGGCTGAATTTCCAGTTTGCGCGCCGACCACCGGCAACACGGATTGAATGGCCGCGATAAACAGCGCCAAAATGAGGCAGAGCTGACCAATCTCCGGTGTCATGAATCGCGTTCCGTGTTAATGATTATTGTTCGATTGCAGCCGTGCCGCCGTCAACCGGGTGCCCCCGATCTTCGAGCATCTGTGCCACTTCGGGCGACATATATTCTTCGTCGTGCTTGGCGAGCACTTCATCGGCTTGAAACTTACCGTCCGCTAGCAGGTACCCATTGGCAATGACGCCCTGCCCTTCCCTGAACAGATCGGGTAATACGCCTGCATACACCACGGTCATCGTGTTCTCGGTGTCGGTAACGTCGAATTGAACTTCCAGGCTACCGATTTCCCGGCGCAGGCTGCCATCGATAACCAGACCTCCAAGACGAAATCTTGTGCCTTCGGCGGCGCTACCGGCAATGACGTCAGTCGGGCTGTAGAAAAACATCAGGTTTTCCTGGAATGCCCGCAGCGCCAATACAGCCGCCAGGGCAACTCCTGCCATGACGAGGCCGGTACCGACCATGCGTTGGCGTCGAGGGGTCATAGATCAGAACTCTCTTGCTGATTGGCCCAGCGCTGTGCCAGGCGTGTCCGCACCGAACGAAATTGTTGCCGGGCCACCACTATGTTTGCGACCAGAACGACCAGCGTCAAGCCGAATGCGCTCCAGACATACTTGGCGTAGCCACCCATTTCCAGAAACTCGGTCATGCTGTGATCCCGTTTTCGGGTGACAGGTCGCTCAGGGCCTCGCTTACCCAGCGGGCATTGCGCTCGCGACCGAGTACTTCGCTGCGCACCCGCGTTGCAAGAATAGCAATGTAAAAAAGGTTAAAGCCAATGATCATGACCAGCAGTGGCCAGAGCATGTTCATCGAGATCGATGGATTATCGAGCTTCGTTACCGTAGAAGCCTGATGCAGTGTGTTCCACCAGACGACTGAATAGTGAATGATGGGCAGATTGACGACGCCGACGATTGCAAGCACCGCGCTGGTCCGGTCGGCTTTCTGCACTTCAGTGAAGGCTGCGCGCAGACCCATATAGCCGAAATAAACAAACAGCAGGATCAGTTCCGAGGTCAGGCGGGCATCCCATACCCACCAGGTTCCCCACATCGGTTGACCCCAAATGGCCCCGGTTACCAGGGCGAGAAATGTGAACGAAGCGCCTACCGGAGCCGACGCTGCCGCTACGGCAAACGCCAGTTTCATACGCCAGATCAGACCGATTGCCGATGCTGTTGCCATCACCGCATAGATGGACATTGACATCCAGGCACTCGGCGCGTGCACGTAGATTATCCTGAAGCCATCGCCCTGCTGGTAATCCGGCGGCGCCAGGACCAGTCCGCCATAAGTTCCGATTGCGATCAGCACGATCGCAATCCACAGCAGCCACGGTGCCAGTCTCCCGGCCAGCCGGTACAGGTGTGGCGGCGAGCCGAGTTTATGAAACCAGGTCCACATGTCGATTCATCGTATTGTTCACCGTATCAACGAAGCAGTTTTTTCGGGACTGCAGAGCGCGACAACAACGCATTCTAGTACATGGGGGCGTGCTTTCACGCATCACTCGAGGCTGACCCGGACGGCTGCCGCGGTTGCAAATGGCCCCAGAGTTACGGCAAGCACCGCCAACGCAGCAAGCAGATACAACGGGCCCGCCGGATCCTGCCCCGTTGCAGCAAGGGTGGTGGCCCGTGCACCGAATACCAGCACCGGCAGCATCAGCGGCAATACCAGCAACGCCAGCAAGCCCCCGGCCTGGCGAACCCCAGCGGTCAATGCGGCCCCGACCGATCCCAGCAGGCTCAGCGTCGGGGTACCGATCAACAGCGCCAGTGCCAGCACCTGCAGCGTGTTCAACGACAAGTCGTAGCTCAGTGCCAGCAGCGGGGACAGCACCACCAGTGGCACACCGCTGATCAGCCAATGCGCCAGAATTTTGCCAAATACCAGCAGCGGCAGCGGATGGGTGCTCAGTGCCAATTGTTCGAGACTGCCGTCATCGAAATCCGACCGAAATAGAGTATTCAGCGCCAGCAGCGTTGCCAGCAAAGCCGCAACCCACAGCACGCCTGGACCGATCTCCCTCAGTACCGTGGGCTCTGGGCTGATGGCCAACGGAAACAAGGTGATGACGATGGCAAAAAACATCAGCGGACTGGCCAGGTCGGGCAGGCGGCGAAAGGCAATACGCAAATCGCGCCGAACCACCGCTAACAGCGCCTGTCCCATTTTTAGTTCGCCCCGCCCAGCGTAATGGTCAGCAGCTGTTCCGCCGGGACATCGAGATCTTGATGGCTGGCGATTACCGCCATGCCGCCGTTGCCCAGATGCGTGAGCAGTTGGGCCGTCAAATAGTGTCTCCCCTCGCCATCCAGGTTGGTAAACGGTTCGTCGAGGACCCACAAGCGAGCGTCCGCTGCCAACACACGTGCCAACCCCGCCCGGCGTCGCTGTCCGGCTGACAAAGCGCGAACCGGCAGGCCGGCGCATGCGTCCAGTCCGAGGCCGCTGAGGTTTGCAACGCTGCTGGCGGGTTCGCTACCGCGCAGCGCGCAAAAAAAGGCAAGGTTCTCCAGCGGCGTTAGCTCTGCATTCAGGCCGTCCGTATGCCCGTTGTAAGCCAATGCCTTCGCGTACGCCTGGCGCTGTTGTTGAATGCCTTTCCCCATCCAGTGGACCGCACCTTCTTCAGGCGGCGACAGGCCACAGACAACCCTGAGCAGACTGGTTTTGCCGCTGCCGTTGGGGCCACGGATCAACGCTGCTGCTCCGGCTCCGATTTGAAACGACAATTCGCTGAACAGGCAGCGGTCGCCACGCCAAAGCGTCAGACCATCGCAATCGAATCCATCCTGGTGTGTCGTATTCTGCATCTGGGTCGTGTGTTGGTGGCGGTTCGCGCCCGCGGCATGTAAGCGTCGTCAAGAAATACTCTTAGGATAGTACTTTAAGCAATTGTTTAGTAAAGCTAATATTTAAATTCAGACTGCTGCCAAGCGCCGAGTGACTGCCGCATTCTAGGCGGGCGGAACGCGAGAAAACAGGCTGTGGGTCAGATTCCTGCCGTAGCCCGGAAATCCCTGGACGAATTATTGTCAACCGGCAGTGGATTGCGCCGTTTAAACTTGGGAATCGCATCAATACTTGAACGGAGAGACTCGATGAATGTTGACAGACTCATCGCCGCCGTTGCGGCAGCTACCTTCCTTATCGCTGCAGGTGCAGCGCAGGCCGAAGACCAACCGGATGGCATGACCGGAGCCAGCGAACGCCCGCATCATCGTGGATTCAACAGGTCACGAGGGCCTGGAGGCCCGGGAGCGATGTCCGGCCGAATGCTGTTGCGGATGGCCGATGAGCTGAACTTGTCGATTGAGCAGCAGGACACCCTGCAGGGCCTGATTGACGAATTTCAGCCCAGCTGGGACTCATTGCGCGAACGCATGAGCGCAAGCCGCTCGAAAATGATGGGGATGACGCCGGATGACCCCGAATACGCATCGGTTACCCAGGAAGTCAGTCAGCAGGCTGCCGCGTTGGCCGCGGAGATGGTCACCCTGTCCAGTGATTTTCAGGTCCGGGCCTACGCTCTGTTGACCGAGGAGCAACGCCAACGCCTGGAGGAGCTGAAACTGGAGCGGCGCAACCACCGACCATCCTGGGGCCCGGGCGACAGCGCCTAGGACTGAATCGCTGGACTAGGCTGCCAGCGGGCTATTCCGCCAGCGTAACGACCAGCTTGCCGAAATGTTGGCCGGCGGCGATCTTCGCGATGGTCTCAGCGCCTTGTTCCAGTTCGCTGCGCGCGTCGATCACCGGGCTGAGCCCGTGTTCATCGATGAAGCCGACCATTTTTTCGTGATCGGCGTGATTCCCGACCGTCAGTCCGTGAATCTGCAGGTTTTTCCCAAGCAGCTCCAACAGGTTCAGGTCTGTATTCATGCCGGTCAGGGTGCCAACGTAGGCGATGCGACCAGACAGCCCGACCGCTGCCAGGGACTGCTGCAACGTACCGGCACCACCGATTTCGATGACTACGTCCACGCCGCCGCTCGCCAGTTCGAATGCCTTGGCACCCCACTCCGGTGTTTCTTTGTAATTAATGACGTGGTCTGCACCGAGTTCGCGGGCTCGTTCGAGTTTTTCGTCGCTGCTGGACGTGATGATGGTGGTCGCGCCGAGGGCCTTGGCAAACTGCAAACCGAACAGCGATACGCCACCGGTGCCCATCAAAAGTACCGTTTCGCCGGCCTTGACCCGGGCATGCGTCGTTAGCGAACTCCAGGCGGTTAGTCCGGCACAGGGCAGCGTGGCCGCTTCATCGTAGGACAGGCTGTCGGGAACCCGAGCGACGGCGGACTCGGGCATTACGGCGTATTCGGTCAGCATGCCGGGAGCCTCGCAGCCGGTCGAAATACTGCGATTTGTCGGCGTTGCTACACCGTCCTGCCAGTCCTGCCAGAACAACGACGTCACGCGGTCCCCGGCTTGCACTTGAGTTACTCCGTTACCTGTCTCGATGACCTCGCCTGCTCCATCGGATAACGGCACTAACGGTAACGTCAGTCCAGGGCCGCCATAAAACCCCATGGCGATCAGAAAATCGCGATAATTGATCGATGCCGCGTGTACCTTAACCAGCACTTCACCTGGCCCGGGCTCTGGTTGTTCCACCTCGGCCAAAACGAGATTTTCAATTCCTGGTTTTTGAAGCTGGATCTGGCGCATTGTTGTTGTTCTCCTGGCAACAGGGCCTGAGCCCCGTGGGTTTAATTATTCGATGACCAGCAAGTTATGGTCCACAGGCCACTCACTTACTGGCCGTGATATTCGTACAGCGTCCAACGGTACTGCGTGTTGACGCACCAGACGTCGCGGACCTTGGTGAATTGCGGAAATTCTTTGAACACCGCTTTGGCCATCGCGACCGGAAACAGGTACGGGATCAGTATCCGGCTCGGGTTTTCGCGCGTTGATGCGACGATATGTTGCAGAACTTCACGCAGGATGTCCTGGCCAAACGGATGGTACATGTACAGCACCAAATCCGAATCCGGCAAAGCAAAGCCGCGCGCATCACCGCAAAACAATTCGATGTCCGCGCATTTGCGATCTTTGCCGCGATACTGGTCTAGATTCATGTTGGCGATAGCATGTAATTCCTGAGAGATTTCAACGCCAATGATTTTTTTAAACGGGAACTCGGCTGCCACCAGCAGAGTCCGGCCCTTTCCGGAACCGTAATCAACAAACACAAAATCGTTGTAGTCGATATGCAGTGAACGCAGCATGTACCGGGTCACCCGCGCCGGCGCCCCAAGAAAAAGGTTTGCTTGTAACCTGGTGGCTGCATCGTCGATGCCGAGATCGCCGGTAGACACCAGACCGCCGGTGTCGGTCGCATGCTTGCGATCGAATGAACGGTCAGCCACCGGTTTATACGAGAGCGCGTAAATCAGCAGGTAGCGCAGCGTCATCCAGAACCCGAGCATGCTGATCGACTGCCGGAGCACCGACCGCATGTCCCGCCAAGGGGACGTATTGGCTTCGGGACTGGGCTGCTGGTCGTTGTTGTTCGTCATCAGACCGTACGTAATCGTTGAATGGCAGATTCCGCTGCTAATGATAAGGATTTTTCTGGTGCCCGGGGTGGGACTCGAACCCACACGACTTCTCAGTCAACGGATTTTAAGTCCGTAGCGTCTACCAGTTCCGCCACCCGGGCCGCACCGGTTTAATCCTGGAGGCTAGGATCGGAATCGAACCGACGTCCCCGGCTTTGCAGGCCGTTGCATAACCACTCTGCCACCTAGCCGTTTCGAAGGATTTGCACGCGCGACTGTAGCACAGGCCTGTTGTAGAGCAGAAGCAGCGTCCGTACTGGTTCGGTGGCGCTCTCAGGCACCAATCGCGTTCAACATTGCCAATGATTGTCTAGTGCGACTGGATGGTCAGATCAAAGTTGCGGGGCAGAGGGTTCCCGGCGCGATTCGGCTTGTACGGTTTGGCCGGGACCATCCGCCTCGATCCAAGCATCAACCGCAATGGCATCGATGGGCATGCCGTTGTCCCGATCGATAATCATTACGAAATCACCTTTTACGCTGAACAGTGGCAGAAAACCCAGCTGATCGTCGCGCTTGTCAATTTTTTGCAGAAGGCTGTCGAGGTGCGTGCCTGACACGGAGCGATTCCGGCGCAGCGTTTCGATCGATCCGGCCCGGGCCAACACCTGCTCGGTTTGTTCTGCATAAGGGCTCCAGTACTCGGGGCGCCGCTCGAGATCAGGCTGGTTCTCGAACACGACGCTGTTTAA
>JAUWKW010000003.1 GCA_030614035.1 Chromatiales bacterium
GACCTGAGTGAAGCCGAATCCCTGCAGGCAGCTCATCATCAGCGCAGTTGCGGTAGCACCATCGGCATCGAAATCCCCGAGAACCATGCCGTGGTCCTGTTGGCTCCGAGCCGCTGCCAGTAAATCTGCCGCCTCGGCGGCGCCTGGAAGCTGTCCGACGGGAATCATCGCCGCCAGCGAAACGTCCATCTCGGCTGGGGATACCTGTCGGGATGCTAATACGCGGCGAAGCACGGGATGTAAATCCACCGGCAACGCGCGTTCCAACTCGTGTGGTACCGGTCGTCTGTGGATGAGGCGGCGTATCGAAATATCGGGGTCAGTCATTTGCACACTTGTCGGGTTTGTACCTTGACCAGTCGCCGTGCGATCCTAAAGCAATGAAGACCGTTCGAACTCAGTCATGAAACTGTCTGCAGAATCCGGTTCCGGTAACGTAATACGCTCGTTCAAGCCCGGTGAATTGCGTCTTACCGAACAAACGTTTGACGTTCATGTCATCTTGTCAGCCAACAAAATTATCCGGGACTGGAAACCGGCAGCTTTCTCAGAACTGAGCATAGCGGATTTTGAACCGGCCATCGCTCTGGATCCGGAGATCATCCTGTTCGGTACTGGCGAACGGCAACGATTCCCCGACAATGCGCTAATGACTGAAATCATGCGCCAGGGTATCGCGTTCGAAGTCATGGATACGGCCGCCGCCTGTCGCACGTTTAACGTACTCGTGTCCGAGTTCCGCGAGGTTGTTGCGGCACTGCTGGTTCAGAATCTCCGTTAGATATCATCTCGACGGCAGGTAATCTAATGGATCAACTGGCTTGCCGTTGCGGCGTATCTCGAAATGCAGCGCCGGCTGTTGCGACGAAGTCTCACCCATTCTGGCGATTTTCTGGCCGGCGGTAATCTGCTGTCCCTCTGCGACCAACAACACCGAATTGTATCCATAGGCACTCAGATAGCTTGCGTTGTGCTTGATGATGGCCAGTTGGCCGTAGCCAATCAGTCCACTTCCGGCATACACCACCTGACCATCTGCAGCTGCGACAACGGACTGGCCCGTTTGGCCGGTAATTCGTATACCGGACTGGGTCTTTGGCGACTGACCAAACCCCAGCGCCAGTTTGCCGTCGGTCGGCCAGCGCCACTGTGGCGCTGGCGCCGCCGGAGCCGTGGCGGTGCTGGTGTTTTCTTTGCTGGTTGCCGCCATTGCGGATGATCCACTGTCCGGGCCGGTTAGGCGGATCTGCTGGCCGGGACGAATCAGCGTGCCGTCGCCTAAGTCGTTCCACCGTGCAAGTGTTCGGTAATCGATGTTGTATTGCCAGGCGATTGAATACAGGGTCTCGCCGGACCTGACCGTGTGGTATTCAGGGGTCCAGCGCAGCGCCTGGCCCCCGCAGGAAACTAACGATGCGCAGGCAATGAAAACACAGAGGTATACGGCAAAAGCTTTCAATTACGCAGAGCAATGTAAGCCAACAGACCCATCCCCACCAGAGCCCATCCGACGACGTCAATATGTCGTTTCAGGTTGCTTTCGAAGCGGGGCCCGCCCCAGACGATTAGCCCGGCCACCAGGAAAAAGCGTGCTCCCCGGCCCGCCAGCGAGGCAAGCAAAAACGGCGCCAGTAGCATTGACATAGCTCCCGCCGCGATCGTAAATATTTTGTACGGTATCGGTGAAAAGCCGGCGGCCAGCACCGCCCAGAATCCCCAGGTCTGGAACCACAACCGTGCCGTAAGATACGCATCCCAATACTCCAGGCGGTGTAACAACGGCTCGATCGCCTCGAATGCCAGTGCGCCGATCAGGTAACCGGCCGCGCCGCCGATAACCGAAGCGACCGTCGTAAGACCTGCAAAACGCCAGGCGTGACCGGGCTTTGCCAGCACCATCGGAGCGAGCATGACATCCGGCGGAATCGGGAAAAACGATGATTCCGAGAAACTCAATGCAGCGAGGTACCATGGCGCTTTAGGGTGCTTTGACCAAGTCATCACCCGGTCGAACAGCATTGAAAACAGTCGCATTACTGTTTGTCCGGAAGCATTGGCACAAACGAGACCCGGCACAGATCCTCCTGCTCGAAGCCCGCTTGCGTCCTGGTAACGCGTATAAGGTTCTGGATACCGGAAGACCCAACGGGAATCACCAAGCGGCCGCCGGGAGCCAGCTGCTCGAGGAGCACTTCCGGCACCCCCTCAGGAGCGGCTGAGACGATGATCCCGTCGAATGGCGCCTGACCCGGCCAGCCGCGATGTCCATCGTCATGTCGAAATCTAAGGTTCGTGACATCGAGCAGCGCCAGTCGCCTCCTGGCCGCCTCCAATAACGGCCCAACCCGTTCGATCGAAAAAATCTGGCGCACCAGGGGAGCAAGAACCGCGGTCTGATAGCCCGACCCGGTACCTACTTCGAGGACTTTTTTCGGTACGCGTAAATCGCCATTTTCCTGCAACAGGGCCTGGGTCATCAGCGCGACGATATATGGCTGCGAAATGGTCTGGCCCTGGCCGATGGGCAGGGCATTGTCCTCGTAGGCTCTGCTTTCCAGCGCCTCATCAACGAACAGGTGACGCGGAACGCTGCGGATGCGATCCAGAATCTGTGGATTGCTGATGCCGTTTTGCTCCAGCCGTTGCACCAGACGCTCACGGGTCCGGGCCGCCGTCATGCCGATGCCGCTCAAATTGTGCGGGTCGGTTTTCACTGCGCCAGCCATGTGCTCAGGATGGCGACACTATCGTGGCGCGTCAGGTCTATCTGCAGCGGCGTCACCGAAATGCAGGTCTGCTCAATTGCGTAGAAATCGGTGCCCGGACCTGCG
Organism: Chromatiales bacterium; assembly: GCA_030614035.1. GTDB lineage: Bacteria > Pseudomonadota > Gammaproteobacteria > Steroidobacterales > JAPUGB01. The sequence continues at coordinate 2,832 of JAUWKW010000003.1, forward strand.
TCCTGACCAGCCCCCGCCGGTCCAACCCAATACACGGTTCGGCCTTTCGGGTCCTTCGACGTCACGACCGGCTCCGAACGATGCCGAGCCCCGAGCCGGGTTGCTTCTATACCATTCAGCTCGCCATAGGGCACATCCGGGACATTGATGTTGAGAATGGTATCCGCGGGTAACGGCGATACCATCAATCGTTCAACCAACTCACGGGTTGCCTGCGCGGCCGTATCGAAGTGCTTGGGCGGGTCACCGGCAAGTGACACTGCAATGGCAGGCAGCCCAAGAAAGCGACCCTCAATCGCCGCTGCAACGGTTCCCGAATACAGCACATCGTCGCCAAGATTGGACCCGTGATTGATTCCGGCAATCACCATGTCGGGATCGCCTGCGTCCAGCATTCCAGTAATTGCCAAGTGGACACAATCGGTAGGGGTGCCATTGACATAATGGATGTCGTCCCGCGTTTTCTCTACGCGCAGCGGCATGTCCAAGGTCAGCGAATGGCTGGCTCCGCTTTGATTACGGTCCGGCGCCACAATGACCAGTTCCGCAAGATCTGACAATGCCAGTGCGAGTGTCGTCAACCCCTCAGCGTGGTAGCCATCGTCATTGCTGAGGAGAATCTTCATTGCTCTGTTACAAAAACCGCGGTAATCCTCGCAGCCAAAGAAAATGTAGTTATCGGATCGGCAGGTTGCATGCTCTCGCGGTATATTGTGATGAGCCTGCCAACCGGCGCATGGATATACGACCCCCACATGGCCGAGGACCGCAACGACAAACATAGCAAGTCTAAAGAGGACGCGCTATTCAGGCAGTCGGTCAGCGGCACGCGGCCATTGGACACCAAGAAACGCCATTTGGGGTCATCGGCTCCACCGGCGGCTGCGCGCTCCGCCCGGCGCGAAAAAACATCGGCCATGGAGGAGGCTCCCGCCCATCCGCCTGCCAAAGACATCGAATTCGGGGAAGCGCTGGCCTTCAAACGCCCGCAAGTACCCCGATCGGTCATGCGACAGCTGCGGCGGGGTAAGTTTGCAGTGCAAGACGAAATGGACTTGCATGGACTCATCGCTTCTGAGGCCCATGAACGTTTGCGCGAATTTATAACGGTGTGCAATCGAAGGGGCATCAAGTGCGTGCGAATCGTGCACGGCAAGGGACTGCGTTCGGGATCCACAGGCCCGGTACTCAAAACCAAAGTGAACCATTGGCTGCGCCAATGGGATGAAGTACTCGCGTTTTGCTCGACTCCACCCCGAGACGGCGGGACCGGCGCAGTATACGTGCTATTAAGTAACGGCCGACCGTAGCGAAGCCGTCGCCTCGATGAAGCAGAATCGATACGGACCGACTGAGTCCGTTGTAAACGCCGCGTCTCGCACGCCGCTGCGGTCACTTGCGCAGATTCTCAACGAGACCTTGCATAGCCGCCTGCGTTTCTTCGCTGAACCAATAATCGGTTGCCACATCGGCGTCATCAGCAGCTTTTAGTTCCTGAAGGAATTTATCCTTGGCTAACAAGCGCGTCCGATTCATCGCAATAGGTGGCAAACTGATGGTCTGTTGGGCCCATGCCAGCGCCTGCTGGACCACAGCGTCAGGCTCGGCCAACTCATCCACCAGGCCACAGTCTCTGGCCTGCTCAGGGGAGAGCAACAGGCCCGAAGTGGCCAGTTGTGCAGCCCGACGGCCACCTACCAGGCGCTCCAGGGCGAGCAGGATCGTGCGTGGTACCGGTAACCCGACCCGTACTTCGTTGAATCCAATTTTGAATGACCCTGCTGCAGACACCCGGTAGTCGCAATGAACTGCCAGCACCGCTCCACCGGCTGGACTATGGCCGGTAATCGCCGCAACCACCGGCACGGAACTGCCGGCCAATGAGGTCATCAGACTCAGAAACGCAGTCCAGAACCGGTTGATTGCCGTCCGGTCCAGTTGCAGCAACTCCGGAACATCCAGTCCGCCACTGAACATACCCGGCAACCCTGACAGGATGATCGCCTGGGCACCCTGCACACAGGCACTCGCGTGAGCGCTAGCGATCGAATCGACCATCTCCACGTTCAGCGCATTAGCTGGCGGTCTGTTCATCCGGATTTCCAAAACCTCACCGTGTTCGATCGTATTCAGCATTGTCTGGTCTCCGGCGCGGAGCGCTGTTTCTCACGGCCAAGGATGACTTGGGTCACTGCAAACCTTTCCGCATAACCCACGCGGCGGCGCCAGCCCGGTGCCGGATGAAACCGGCGCCGCTTTTATTCTTTCGGATCGGCCACAGCGGTTCCGAAAAGATAGAAGTTTTCGTCGGATCCCACCATGCCCAGATCCGATCGGGCACGTTCTTCCAGCGCCGAAAAACCGCTTTTCAGATCCTCGACTTCGGCATTCAGCTGGTCATTTTGGTCTTTCAGGTGCCGATTCTCGGCAGCCTGCGCCTCCACCCGGTCCTCCAGCCGCCAGACCTCGCGAAACCCATCTTCCGACACCCATAGCCGGTACTGCAGTGTTGTCAACAACATCAGTAACAGCAAAGTAAGAATCCGCATTAGCATGTGTTCGCCTGAAGTCCTTAGGCTGCCAGTGGGAACGCGCTGCGGCCCGCATACCGCGCCTCGGTGCCCAACAGTTCCTCGATCCGGAGCAACTGATTGTATTTTGCCATCCGATCTGACCGGCACAGGGAACCTGTCTTGATCTGCGTCGCCGCCGTACCAACAGCAATGTCCGCGATAGTCGAATCCGAGGTTTCGCCGGAGCGATGTGAAACAACAGCAGCATATCCGGCATCAACAGCCATCGTTATAGCTTCAAGGGTTTCAGTCAGCGTACCGATTTGATTCGGCTTAATCAGAATAGCATTAGCGATATTTTCCTGGATGCCTTTCGACAGGATTTCGGTATTGGTAACGAACAGATCATCACCGACAACTTGAATCCTGGATCCCAGTTCCCGCGTCAGATAACCCCAACCGTCCCAGTCATCCTCGGACATGCCATCCTCGATTGAAATGATCGGAAACTGACCCACCAAATCAGCCAGATAGTCTGCAAATTGAGCCGCCTGAAACTGCTTGCCCTCGGACTCGAGGTGATAAACACCATTTCGATAAAACTCTGAGCTGGCAACATCCAGCCCCAGGTAAATGTCAGTGCCGGGGGAAAAGCCGGCGATGTTGACCGCCTCCATGATCGTTTCCAAAGCCGCCGCGTTCGATGGCAGATTCGGTGCAAAGCCTCCCTCGTCGCCAACGGCCGTGCTCAATCCTGCTTGCTTCAGCACCGCCTTCAACGCATGAAATACCTCGCTACCGTATCTAAGCGCCGTGCTGAAACTGTCGGCGCCGACCGGCAGAATCATGAATTCCTGAATGTCGACGCTGTTATCGGCATGGACACCGCCATTGATGATATTCATCATTGGTACCGGCATTTCGACTCGATCGGGTGACAAGTACCGGAACAGTGGAATGTCGGCCTCGCACGCGGCCGCGTGCGCCGTTGCCAGTGACACGGCCAAAATCGCGTTGGCACCGAGCGCACTCTTGTTCGCGGTTCCATCCAGCGCCTTGAGCTGCGAATCGATCACGGCCTGCTGCGTCCCGTCCTGGCCGAGCAAAGCCTCGCGAATAGTTCCATTGACGTGGGCAACTGCCTGCAGGACACCCCTTCCCCGATAACGCGACGAATCCCCGTCTCTTAGTTCGACTGCTTCGCGACTGCCAGTGGAAGCGCCGGAGGGTGCGGCCGCCCGGCCGAACGCACCGGATTCCAGCCGAACGTCAGCCTCGACTGTCGGATTACCCCGGGAGTCGAGGATCTCCCTGCCGTGCACGTCTGCAATTCCGGTCATGAGAATCGCAACTCGAGATCCTTCATCATCACGGGTGAGCAGATATCAAATCGTAACCGTTTAATGAAGCATTTCGGACTCGGCGAACGAATTCCGCTTGGCGGCTTCATCGAGTTCTCTTAGCGTCCCCAACAGAGATTCCATCATGTCCAGTGGCCAGGCATTCGGACCATCGCTTAGAGCCTTGCTGGGATCAGGATGAGTTTCCATGAACAAGCCCGAGATCCCGGCGGCAATAGCTGCTCTTGCCAGTACCGGAATGAATTCCCGTTGTCCGCCCGAGGAACCGCCCTTCCCGCCGGGCAATTGCACGGAGTGCGTCGCATCGAAGACCACGGGACAACCCGTCGACCTGAGTATCGCCAGCGACCGCATGTCCGCCACCAGGTTGTTGTAGCCGCACGAGCACCCGCGCTCGCAAACCATGATTTGGGAATTGCCGGTCGCACGCGCTTTTTCGACAACATTGGCCATCTCCCATGGCGACAGGAACTGCCCCTTCTTGATATTTACCGGCTTACCCTGGCGCGCTACGTTAGTGATGAAATTGGTCTGCCGACACAAAAACGCGGGAGTCTGCAATACGTCCACAACCGCGGCAACCTGGTCAACGGGTGAATCCTCATGCACGTCAGTCAGAACCGGCACACTGATTTGATGCTTCACCGTTTCGAGAATCCGCAGACCATCTTCCAATCCCGGGCCCCTAAAGCTCGCCGCCGAAGATCGATTGGCCTTGTCGAAGGATGACTTGTATATGAACGGAATCCCAAGACTGGCAGTCATGTCTCTGAGGCGTCCTGCCACTTCGACAGCCATGGCTTCACTCTCGATGACACACGGCCCGGCAATCAGAAAAAATGGATCCTCCAGTCCGACCGGAAAATCTATCAGCTTCATGCCTGTGCCGCTCTGGGTGCTTCTTGCTCTCGGTATTGCCGGGCTGCCCGGATAAACCCGGTGAACACGGGATGCCCGTCTCGAGGTGAGGAGGTAAATTCAGGATGGAACTGGCTCGCAACGAACCACGGATGATTCGGCAGCTCAATCATTTCGACCAACCCGTCAACAGAGTAGCCGGAACAAACAAGACCCGCCTTGGTCAGCTGATCGGTATAACGATTGTTGAACTCATAGCGATGCCGGTGTCTTTCGTGTATGACATCCTGCTCATATAACTTGCGCGCCAGAGTGCCAGCCGACAAGCGACATTCCTGCGCGCCAAGACGCATGGTTCCACCACGGTCTGATCCTGCGTCGCGTTGCTGCACACTTCCATCACTATCCTGCCACTCAGTAATCAACCCGATGACAGGATGCGGCGTTTGTTTTTCGAACTCGGTACTGTGAGCGTGCTCGAGTCCTGCCACATTGCGCGCGAACTCTACCACAGCAGCGTGCAGGCCCAGGCAGATACCTAGATAGGGGACACCATTTTTCCGAGCGTATTGGACTGCCCTGATTTTTCCATCGAAGCCCCGGTCGCCGAATCCGCCGGGAACCAGAATCGCGTCCACGTCCTGGAGGCAATTCAAATCTCCAGCTTCCAGGCCCTGCGACTCGACGTAGCGGATGCGGACGCCCGTTCGCGTCCTGATGCCAGCATGCACCAGCGCTTCATTAAGTGACTTGTACGAATCGCGAAAGTCGACGTACTTTCCAACCATAGCGACAAGGACTTCCGCTTCGGATTCCCGCTTCGCCGCCACGACGGCTTCCCAATCGGTCAGGTCCGCCGGCGGTACGTCCAACCCGAGGTGCTTTACGACGATGTCGTCAAAACCCTGATCCCGGAAAACCATCGGCAAACGATAAATGTCGTCGACGTCGACTGCCGAGATTACGGCGTGCTCCGGCACATTCGTAAACAATGCAATTTTTCGCCGTTGTTCATCGGGCAAAGCATGCTCAGATCGACAAACCAAAATATCGGGTTGTATACCAATGGATCGCAGTTCCTTTACCGAATGTTGGGTCGGCTTGGTTTTGATCTCTGCTGAAGTCGCAATATAGGGGACCAGCGTTAAATGCACGTAAACGACCGACCCGTGTCCCAGATCGACGCTGAACTGACGAATGGCTTCGATAAACGGCAGCGATTCAATATCACCTACTGTCCCACCGACCTCGACGATGCAAACGGCTGCATCACCGGCGCCGAGCTGAATGCTGCTCTTGATCTCATCGGTGACGTGCGGGATGACCTGTACGGTGGCACCGAGGTAATCGCCGCGCCTTTCCTTTGCAATAACACTGCCGTAAATTCGGCCGGTGGTGAAATTGCTGTGCCGGCCCGTGGTCGTGTGGACGAAACGCTCATAGTGACCGAGGTCGAGGTCCGCTTCGGTGCCATCCTCGGTAACAAATACCTCGCCATGCTGAAACGGACTCATAGTCCCTGGATCTACATTCAGGTAGGGATCCAGCTTGATCATGCTGACCGTTAAGCCACGCGATTCGAGAATTGCGCCTAGTGAAGCGGAGGTGATGCCTTTACCTAATGACGATACGACGCCACCGGTTACAAACACATAACGAGGCATGCTTCACTCCCAACCCTGACTATCCATCCGGCACCTGATGCATCCTGCATAACAAAACCGCACTCCGTGTGGACGCCAATAAAATTCCGGCCGGAGCCAGCATCCGTAGGTGGTCTGCCTAAAAACAGGCTCCCCAGAAAGCGTGCTCCGGCCTTACAAACGCTCCACTAGGAGATCCCAGGTCGGTATTACAAACTACCAGATCACCCGTCGCGCCACAATGGACGCCGGGCTATCGGAGGTCCTGGGGGCCGCGCCAATCCAGCCGATAGCCTTGTTCGCCGTGCCGGGGGGTCGCTTGCGTGTCGACCCAAAGGTCACCAACCGCAACCAACCGCTCTCCTGCATAGATAAGCGGAACGTGACCGCGCATCCACGGCACGACCCCCGCTTCCTGAAACAGATTTTTCAGGGTCCTGCTGTGGCGCTCCCCAGTCGGGCGGATGCGTTCCCCGCCACCGCGAAATTTCACGGTCAGCGATTTCTCCAGAACCTGCTGCGCGAGCCCCGAGTCGGTGGTCTGCTCGACCTGCAAGCAGCCCCGCACCGGCCCCAGATCGAGTTCTGTAGTCGGATCCCACTCATAGGCTGACCTGGCATTGGTGTTGTCGAAATCGTGATCCGGCAGAAAATAGATCTGGTCGCGGTAACGACGAATCTGCACTCCGGGCCAGCAGACCTGCGGCTGACTATCGCCACGCGCTTCCAGCAAGCCACTGATGACGGTCCCGATTTGGCGGCCGGTTGGATACGGGTAACCCAACCTGCGCAGCGCATAGCGGATCAAGTTATTCTGCCGGTCGGCTGGCAACTCTTGCAATGGGCCCAGCCGCAACCGATTACCTACCAGCGCAGCAGCCGCATCCTGCTGTGCCACCTGCTCCAGAATTGAAGACGCCTCCGCGCAATGGCGTGCTGATCTCGCTACGGTCGCCGCGGCAGCGGGCCAGCGTGCTTCAAGTAGCGGGAGAACTTCATGCCGCAGGTAATTGCGATCGAGATTCGTGTCTCGATTGCTGGGGTCATCAAGCCAGTCCAGATCAAGCTCGTCCGCATAAGCCGCAATTTCTGCGCTACTAATCTCGAGCAATGGGCGAAACAGCCAGCCGCTGCCGAACGCAGTTTGTAGCGGCATTGCCGCCAGACCGGCAACACCCGCGCCCCGCAAGAGCTGCAACAATAACGTTTCCAGCTGATCCTGCTGGTGCTGCGCTGTGACGAGAACTTCGCCAGGCTGCACTTGTTCGCGGAGCAGGTCGTAACGCGCCTGCCGCGCGGCCGCTTCGGGCCCGACGCCGGAGCTCAGATCCACCACCACTTGGTGTACGTCCAGTGGGATCTGAAGCCCGGCGCAAACGGCGCGACAGTGGTCCGCCCATTGGCCGGCCCGGGCGTGCATCTGATGATTGACGTGAATCGCGCGCAGTGGCATGACAGGCGCCCCAGAATACGCCTGCACCAACGAGTGCAGTAGTACCGTCGAATCGATCCCCCCGCTGAACGCAACACAGAGCGAGCTTACCGCAGGATCGATCCTCAATTTATCGACGCGGGACGTGAGCTCCGCGAGAATCGAGGTCGAGGTTTTGAGTGGACGATTGCCTGACATGGCCGCTTGTGTCCCGGTGGCATGCTTCTAACGACAGTGCACCTACACTTACCGCCCAGAGGTGCCACGAACGGTGATCAGTGCCGTCTTGTCGCCGATGACATTACGATCAGATTTCCCTAAATTTTCCATATGACTTCAGGCGTACCTGCCGCTGTGCCACTAATTCAGTTGCATCCAAAGCATCCAGTCGTTGAAGGTTAGCGATGATCGCGTTCTTCAGCGTCTCCGCCATCGCAGCCGGTGCCCTGTGAGCTCCGCCAAGGGGTTCTTTCAATACTTCATCGACGAGGCCCAGATTTTGCAGTCGATCGGACGTGATGCCCATGGATTCGGCTGCATCCTCCGCCTTATCCGCGCTTTTCCACAGGATACTGGCACAGCCTTCCGGTGAAATGACCGAGTATACGCTGTATTCCAGCATGATCAGGCTATCGCACAAGCCAACGGCCAGCGCCCCGCCAGAACCCCCCTCGCCGATTACGGAACTGACGATTGGCGTCCGCAACTGGGACATGACAAACAGGTTTCGCGCGATGGCTTCACTTTGTCCGCGCTCTTCGGCACCGACACCAGGGTAAGCACCCGGCGTATCGATCAGGGTAACGACAGGTATCTGAAACTTTTCTGCGAGCAGCATCAGACGTAAGGCCTTCCGGTAACCTTCCGGTTTTGGCATACCGTAATTTCGCCGCACCCGAGCCTTCGTATTCCGGCCTTTCTGGTGCCCAATCAGGACAACTGGGACGCCATCCAGCCGCCCCAACCCACCCACAATAGCCGGGTCGTCTGAAAACATCCGGTCCCCATGCAACTCTTGAAAATCCGGACAGATCTTTGCAATGTAGTCCAGGGTATGGGGGCGCTGGGGATGTCGTGCGAGTTGCGCGACCTGCCACGGCGACAGGTTTGAGAAAATACTGCGCGTAAGCGACGCACTTTTGGATTTAAGACGTTCAATCTCCTCGCTGATATTGACCTCGGAGTCATCCCCGACAAACCGCAGTTCATCGATCTTGGCCTCCAACTCGGCGATGGGCTGTTCGAAATCGAGAAAGTTAAGGTCCATGGTTCATTAGATGCGGAACAGGTTTACGTTAGCCTGCAAAATGATCATACCGAAAATCGGGTCTTCCCAAGTTGGGGTCTAGCGATCCTATAGTCCCGATTTGGCACGTACAAGCCTGCTTCACGAGTTCATTGCCAGCCTATTCTGATAAATGAAGCGAAAGCTTTTAACACCAATGGCCTCGCTCAGCCGATCGCGTAACGCACGGCTCGGTCGAACCGACCAATCGGCACCTAACTGCAGACGGGCTTCTGCACTGGGTGTCGCGTAATACAGCGATACATCACATTGGCCGGGCCGAAACGGCTCAAGTATCGCGTGCAATATTTCCGCGTCGAGATCGGTCTCACCATTCGCCAGCCAGTGAATCACAAGCTGGGATGCTTTTCGCTCAATCACCCGATCAATATCTTCTATATCCTTGACGTTGAGTCGCCAGCCATCGATAAAATCGTCGTGCCGGAGCGTGCCGCTAACAACACGAACTGCCTGGCTACCTATCAGATGTCGAAAACGCTGGTAGCTCTCCCGGAACAGAGTAATCTCGAGCCTACCCGTACCGTCGTCCAGAAACATCGTTACGCGATTACCGCGTTTGCGTATGTCGGTCAGGATTCCGGCCAGCGTGACGTCCCGGCTGGATCGCGGGCCATTCGAGCCATTGTTTGTCCGCGATTCGCCGGCGGCTACATTGGCAATGTATCCACTGGCAATGTAAGGGCAGTCCGCAAGATATTGATCGAACGGGTGACCACTGAGGTAAAGTCCCAGACTCTCACGTTCGGCCGCCAGCAATTCGGTCTCTGACCAGTCAGCAATTTTTGCGATCCCTGCAACGGCCACAATGGATGAACTGCCGCCAAACAAATCATCCTGGCCGGCCTCCTGCGCCCGCGCATGCTGCTCCGCCTGGCCATGCGCGCGCGGCAAGGCCTCCAGTAAACTGGGCCGATTCGTCCCGAGCGCATCCAGCGCGCCGGCCTTGATCAACGCCTCCATCGCCCGGCGACTGAGCTTTTGATGATCTACTTTGTTACAAAAATCATACAAGTTATTGTATTTATTGTCTTTACTGCGCCCAATGCAGATGGCACTGGCCGCTGCGCCGCCCATGCCCTTGACGGCCGCCAAGCCATACCGGATCTCGCTCCCGGTTTCGACACTGAATTGCTCGACGGACTGATTTACATCCGGCGGCAACACGGACAGATTCATTGCGTCACATTCACGCTTCAGAACCTCAAGCCGGTCGGTATTATCCATATCTGATGACAGTACCGCCGCCATAAAGGCCGCCGGATAATGTGCTTTCAACCACGCCGTCTGGTACGACAAAACCGCATAGGCAGCCGAATGTGATTTGTTGAAGCCGTAGCCGGCAAATTTTTCCATCAAGTCAAAAATGTGCGATGCGCTGTTTTGGCTAACCCCGTTGGCCATCGCACCTTTTATGAATATAGACCGCTGTTTTGCCATCTCCTCGGGCTTCTTTTTACCCATCGCACGCCGAAGCAAATCCGCTTCGCCCAGCGAGTACCCGGCGAGACGCTGGGCAATCTGCATCACCTGCTCCTGGTAGAGAATCACTCCATACGTAGATGCGAGCACCGGCTCGAGGTCGGGATGAAGATAATCGATAGCATCGGCATCTTTCGCATGTTTGCGCTCAATGAACGTGTCCACCATGCCGGATTGCAGCGGTCCCGGACGAAACAATGCCACCAACGCGACGATATCGTCGAAATGATCAGGCCGCAGCCGCCGGATGAGATCTTGCATACCGCGCGATTCCAGCTGGAAAACAGCCCTGGTGCTACGCGACTGAAGCAACTGGAAAGTGCGCGCATCGTCCGTGGGTATCCTGCGAATATCAATTGGAGCTTCGGCATCCCCTCTGATTTGTGCGTTGATTATCCTGACGGCCCGGTCGATGATCGTCAGCGTGCGTAGGCCGAGGAAGTCAAACTTTACAAGCCCGATCGCTTCAACGTCATCCTTGTCGAGCTGGGTTACTGCGGTCGTGTCATCCTCGGCCCGATAAAGCGGCATAAAATCGGTCAACGGCGACGGCGCAATGACGACACCGCCTGCGTGGGTGCTGGCGTTACGCACCAGCCCTTCCAGCTGTTTGGCCAAATCAATTGTGGTTCGTACATCGTCATCAGTCTCGTAAAGCTCGCGCAATTCGGCTTCTTGCTCCAGCGCAGCTCGTAGCGTAATTCCCACCTCGATCGGGATTAGGCGAGCAATACGGTCAGAGAATCCATAGGGTTGCCCGAGCACCCGGCCGACATCGCGAATCACAGCCTTAGCGCCCATTGTTCCGTAGGTAATTATTTGCGAAACGCGGTCCTTGCCGTACCGGTCAGTCACGTACTCAATGACCCGGTCACGACCTTCCATGCAAAAATCGATATCAAAATCCGGCATGGACACGCGCTCAGGGTTCAGGAACCGTTCGAATAGAAGATCATGATCTATCGGATCAAGATCGGTAATCCCGAGGACGTAGGCGACCAGGGATCCGGCTCCGGACCCACGGCCTGGCCCTACAGGAATGTCATTGTCTCTGGCCCACTGCATGAAGTCGGCGACAATCAAAAAATATCCCGGATAACCCATGCGGCAAATCACCGACAGTTCACGGTCCAGACGCTGCTCGTAGACATCCGTATCGGTAACGGCTCGTCCAACCGCCGACAATTCATCCAGCCTTGTTGCAAGGCCATTGCGAGAGCGCCGCTCAATGTATTTCTCGGACGACGTTCCATCCGGAATATCGTAATTGGGCAGGTGATTGTCCCCGAGACTCAATGAAAGATTACAGCGTTTGGCTATCTCTACTGAATTGGTCAGCGCCTCGGGCAAATCTTCGAACAATTGCCGCATCTCTGCTGGGTCGCGAAAGTATTGTTGCTCGGTGTACCCGCGTGGACGCTCGGGATTGTCCAGCGTATAGCCCTGTTGAATGCAAACGCGTGCTTCATGGGCTTCGAAATCCTCGGCACGAATAAAGCGGACATCATTGGTAGCCAGAAGCGGACATTGTGTTTTGCTTGCAAGTCTGACAGCCTGTTCCAGGTATTCCTCTTCCCGTGGGCGCCCGGTGCGGTGCAATTCGACAAAAAAGTCGCCGGCAAACAATTCGACTTGCTGATCTAGCTGCCTCGCGGCCAGATCGGTCTTACCCTCCAGTAAGGCCTGCCCGATGCCGCCTCGAGGTCCAGCTGACAGCGCGATCAAGCCCCGCGTATGCTCCGGGTTCAACCAACTCTGCCGAACGACGGGACGACCGTCCACCTGACCCTCCACGTAAGCCAGTGTTATCAATCGGGTCAAATTGCTGTAGCCCTGCTGGTTTTGGCAAAGCAGTACCAACGGCGCCCGGCCGCTCCTGGCGCCGATCGCTTCGACCCACAAATCGGCGCCAATGATTGGCTTAACGCCTTGCGCAATCGCGGCCTTGTAGAATTTGACCATTGCAAACAGGTTGCTTCGGTCCGTCACCGCCACGGCCGGCATCCGGGCCCGCCTCGCCGCACGAATGAGTTCGGGCACGCGTACGACGCTGTCGGCGATTGAATACTCCGTTCGCACGTGCAGGTGAACGAAATCAACCGTCATTTTCCACCTGCCCGGTTCGTTCGAACAAAATCGGAAATGGCGGCACTGGCTGCGCGAACCGGACGAAAGCTCATTCGATGCTGCGCACATGGACCGTATCGTTCCAAAGCCGCGCGGTGATCTGCCGTTGGATAACCCTTGTGCCGATCAAAACCGTATTCAGGATACTTGCTGTGCAAGTCAATCATTAATTTGTCCCGGTGTACTTTCGCCAGTATCGATGCGGCGCCAATGACCGGACAGATACGATCGCCCCCGATAACAGTCTCAGTTGTCCAGCTGCACCGATCACCAAACTCCGGTGACCTATTGCCATCTATTCGCACGCGGTCCGGTAAAACAGCAAGCCCGAGTACGGCCCGGCGCATAGCCAGCAAAGTCGCCTGCAGTATATTCAATTCGTCGATTTCACCCGGATCGGCTGCGCCAATTGACCAGGCAATTGCTTGCGCGCGAATAATCTCTGCCAATGTTTCGCGCTTACGGGCCGAAAGCAACTTCGAGTCTTTTATGCCAACAATCGATGCCCGCGGGGCAATTATGACGGCAGCGGCGACAACCGGGCCTGCCAATGGCCCGCGCCCTGCTTCATCTACCCCCGCAACTCCCGGCACCGATAGTCCTCCATGAAGAGAGCCGGCAGGCCAGTCCCGCACCCGGCCATGGCGACAAAGATTGCTTACTGTAAAGCAGTCGCGGGGTTTGTGGCACCCGCTGTTCCGGTCTCCGCGACCTCCAACACCGCCGTCGCTGCCTGCCGGCTTGCCGAGCGGCGAAGCTGCCTGTGCAGCTCCGCGAATTTATCGAGCATGGTGGCACACTGCTCTGGAGCTTCGATGAACCCCAGCACCGCGGCACCCAGCACCGGCCCCGTCACCTGCGATTGCAGGTATTCGGGCACGAGCAGCTGATCTGCCAGCAGGTTCGGCAACGAAAAGTACGCCACCTTTGCGAGCCTAAGGCCCCGGAACAGCATGAAGGTCAATGACGAAACGCGATAAGCCACAACCATCGGGCGGCCGACCAGCATCACCTCCAACGTCGCTGTCCCGGAGGCGGTCAGGACGACATCGGCGGCCGCCATCGCTTCATGTGCCTGCCCGTCCAGAATCAAGGGCCGGGCTAGCGGGCCGTGCTCGGTCCAGCATCTTTCGAATAACTCCCGGGTGCTGTGGGACACCGTTGGCACAACAAATTGAATGCCCTCCGCCCGATTCGTCAGCCATTCGGCAGCCTGCACAAATGGTGGACCCAGCCTTTTGACCTCGCCTAAGCGGCTGCCAGGCAATATGGCGACGACCGGGCCCGTGCCAAGGCCGAGCGCCTCCCGTGCCGCCGTCGGGTCGGCCTGGCCGGGGATTTCGTCGGCCAGTGGATGACCGATGAACCGCGCCGCGATGCCGTGGCGTTCGAGAAAAGCCGCCTCGAATGGCAGCAGGCAGAGGACCAGATCACAGGCGGAACGAAGCACTTTGACCCGACCGGGCCGCCACGCCCAGACTGAAGGCGAGACATAGTGAACGGTTCGAATGCCAGCGCTGCGCAAACGCAACTCGAGACGCAGATTGAAATCTGGCGCATCGACGCCGACAAAAACATCCGGGGGATCACGCAGAATCCGCGCCTCGAGATCGGCCATCAGTCGCCTCAGGCGTGGCAAATCATGCAATACCTCGAAGATTCCCATGACGGCCAGTTCGTTACTGTCGCGCCACGGCATACAACCTGCTGCAACCATTTCCGGGCCGGCGACGCCCTCAAACTCAGCGTCCGGCTGAATCGCACGAACCGCGTTGATCAAGCCTGCCGCCAGTCGATCTCCCGAGGTTTCGCCGGCAATAATGACAATTCGCGCCACGCGGATAAATCTGCCTATCGCACAATGCTGCGCTCCGACCGCTCCAGAAATTCCACGAATATGCGCAGTTCTTCGCGGCTGGCTGCCAATTCGGCGATCCGGCCCCTGGCCTCCTCCAGACGCAGGCCTGAACGGTATAGTAAGCGGAACGCTTCCTTGACGTTTCTGGCTTGATCCGAATCGAAGCCGCGGCGTTTTAATCCTTCCGAATTTACTCCACGCGGTACCGCAGGTTGTCCCGAAACCATGATGTACGGAGGTACATCCCTGGTTACCGCCGCATTGTTGCCGATAAAGCTGTGTGCTCCGATGCGACAGAATTGATGTGCACCGGAGAATCCACCAAAAATTACATGGTCTCCGACGATGACGTGGCCGGCGAGACTCGAATTGTTCGCGAAAATCGTCTCGTTACCGATTTCACAATCATGCGCTACATGAACGTAGGCCATCAGCCAATTGTTGTCGCCAATGCACGTCACCCCGGTATCCTGGGCAGTGCCGCGGTTCAGCGTGCAATATTCGCGAATAGTATTCCCGTCGCCGATGACGAGCCGCGTTTTCTCGCCATCATATTTCTTATCCTGTGGATCTTCGCCAATCGAGGCGAACTGAAAGATCCGATTATTCTTGCCGATCTCCGTCGTCCCTTTTATAACGACATGTGATCCAATTTCGGTGCCGGCTCCGATCTGCACGTCGTCGCCAATGATGGAGTACGGCCCAACCTCTACTTCTTCGGCAAGCTCAGCAGCGGATGAAACGATTGCAGTGGAATGAATCACGTTGAGGCTGCAGCTCAGGACTCGTCATCCGAAGCGGGCTTCAACACAGCTTTTTCAACCCGCCGGAGTCTACGGGCCATATCATCTAACTGACCGAAACGGACAGCATTTTTTCGCCAGTTCGCGGCTTCATCCATTGGCACCCCACCGCCAGCGTACACACCGGGCTTTTTAATCGAATGCGTGACCATCGTGCGCCCCATCACCACAACGTCATCGGCAATTGTTACATGCCCCGCGACGCCGGCCTGACCGCCGAGCATGCAACGCGCCCCGATCTGTGCACTTCCGGATATGCCGACCTGACCGGCGATCGCCGTGTGCTCGCCGATTGCCACGTTATGGCCCACCTGAATCTGGTTGTCCAGCTTTACACCATTCGCAATCACGGTGTCCTCAATGGTCCCGCGGTCGATAGTCGTATTTGCACCAATTTCCACGTCGTCACCGATTCTGACACCGCCCAGTTGGGGCACCTTGGTCCAGGCACCAGTGGATTCCTTGGCAATCCCGAACCCGTCGGCACCACCCACCGATCCCGCATGC
>JAUWKW010000192.1 GCA_030614035.1 Chromatiales bacterium
GCCAATCAATGCACCAACGAACATGACCATAGAGCGCAGCACAAGGGAAATTCCGGCGCCGGAAATCGACTGAATCAGCGTGGTGTCCGAAGTCAGCCGTGACAGCACTTCACCGGTTTGGGTGACCTCGAAAAACGTCGGGTCCTGACGGATTACGCTCGAATAGACCTTGTTGCGGATATCGGCGACGACGCGTTCGCCCAGCCACATGATCAGGTAAAAGCGCAATGCCCCGAGGCCTGCGAACAACGTGATGACGCCCATCAGGATCATAAAGTAGCGATTGATCGTCGCCGTGTCTCCGCTGGCGAGTCCGGTATCGATCAGGTAGCGCAATGCCACCGGCAGACTCAGGACCGCTGCGGAAGCCGCCACCAGCACCACCAGCGCCAGGATCAACCTTCCGACGTACGGCCGGATGAATGGAATGACCGCTCTAAGCGGTTGCACCGATTTGGCCTTTGGACGATCGATGAGGACGTGATCTGGTGGGGGCATAGTCTGGTTTCAGCTTGAGCTCATTGCGGTCAGAACGAAGGGTAGCAGAAGCACCCCGCTCGATGTCCGGACCTGTTCCTCAACGCCACGGATCGGATGCGGGCTACGGGCTGATCTGTTGCGTTAGGCCGATGGGCGTATGCGCGGAATTTCCTCGGTGATCCAGCCCGTGGATTCACGCCGCGCAGGGCTTGGAATCGCGTAGACGGTTTGTTCGCGTGTGGCGTTGACGCGCTCGGTATCGATACGCCAGCCTGCTTGCTGACGCTGGCTTACGAAGTCGCGATATTGCGCAATGATCTGGTCTTCGGTCAGCAGCAGCTGTCGCGTGTCCGGATTCGGTGCGAGCAGCGGCCGCGTGTCTTCGAGCAGGACCCGGTCTTCTTTTTCGAACTGCCAGACGCCCTTGAGCAACTGTTTGTCATTTTCCTCGCCCAAATAGAAATTTCGTGCGTGCAACAGGTAGCGTCGAACCGAGTATTCGTCGACGGGCGTCGCATAGGCGTAGAAGCGAAAATCACCGGGCTCAGTGCCATCCGCGGTCTTCATTTCAAAATTCATGTAACCGAAAGTTTGGCTGATACCGTGATGGCCCTGAGTCAAGTCCAGGCTTCCGCTGCGAATGACGTAGGAGTTTCCCCAATCGTAATCGAGCATCTCGATGCTGGCCTGGTCGCCAAGCCGAAACTGGCCTTCCTGGCTGGTGGCCGTGTGCGCGAACTCGGCGTGAGTTGCATCCAGCGAATTCTCGGTCACAACTTCGAGGTTGGCATGCCAGTGATACAGCAGGTTGAAAGTTCGCCAGCCGTCCTGACCCCATTCAGGGGCTTCGAGGATGGGGGTGCGTTCGGCTTCCGGAAGATCGCCGAGGAATGCAAAGATCAGCCCATAGCGTTCATCTACCGGGTAGGCATCGACTTTGGCCCGCTCCGGAATCTTCGCCCCTTCGGGCAGCGTCGGAATGAACCGGCAAATGCCGTCGCCGTCATACTGCAGGCCATGATATGGGCATTGCAGGCAGTCTCCCTTGATCTTGCCGCTCGATAGCGAGCCGCCACGGTGAACGCACACATTGGCCAGGCAATGTGCGTTCCCGTTGCTGTCGCGAAATAAAGCGAACTTCTGACCCAGCGCTTTGACCTGGAGCGGCCGGTCGGTCAGCTCTTCGCTTTGAGCCATCACATACCATTCATTGATGTACATGGGACACGCTCCATCAGTCAATAGTGTGGCTAACCGTTGGGTTCATCGCCACGCTGGGGTCTGCGCAATCTTAGCCATGCGCCGGTACACCGCGCTCGGTCGCAGGCGCTGCTGCCACAGCGCAACCGATGCGCGCCAATGGGCAACGACGTTGATCTCTGCATCCTTGCGTGCGAGTCTTTTGACCATTGTTCGTCCCGCCGACAGTGCGTCCATGCCACCCTCCATGGCCTTGCCGGCGTTGCCGAGTTCGCTTCCGTCACCCGTCAGTGCATGTTCGTAAACATTGGACTTGATCGCCGCGATGATCAGTGTGCTGACGGCGATGTTGTACTCGGCAACTTCGGCGCGCAGCGTGTCGCAGAACCCATGCAGCGCATGCTTGGCAGCGCAGTAACCGGAGTGGGCGGGAATGCCGAACTTTCCGGCGACGCTGGAAGTCACGACAATGTGTCCGGACCGCTGCTCGCGCATGATCGGAAAAACGGCCTGAACGTGTTCCACGACTGCGAAAAAGTCGACCTCGAGCAGCCGGCGAAACGTTTCCATGCTTGTGTCTTCGACCCGGCTGCGTTGCCCAATACCGGCATTGCAGACCAGCATGTCGATGTGCCCGAAATGCTGGTGAACCGTGGCAACCTTGTCCGGCAGTGAACCGTAGTCGGTAACGTCCATCGGCAATACCAGGACGTCGGCCGTGCCCAGTTTTTCCCGTACACGCAAAAGCTCGGCCTCGCGCCGTGCGGACAGGACCACACGGGCGCCGGCCTCGGCGAATGCCTCGGCCAGTCCTTCGCCGACGCCCGACGAGGCGCCGGTGATCCAAACGACTTGATCCTGGTATGGCTTGGTGCTCATGTTCTTGTGCCCGCGTGTGGATGAGGTTCCGGTTCTGATTAGTCGGAAAATATAGCAAATGCGGCGCGAGCATCGGACTTCGGCGTCATGGCACGGGCGGTTGCGGGCGTACAGTGGTCGTCAGCGCCGGCATTCGGTTGACCCCATCGGAGTTCCCGACCAGACTGCAGTCACCGCGGGCACAATAACTGATTCACCGGGGAGTATTCCATGAAGCATCACGGCCGGGGGCTGATACAGCTGGTTACCTTTGCAATGATCGCCACATCCATGGCGACCATTGCTTTTGCAAAGGACGAGCGAATAGAACGTTTGTCGGGCAACGATCGCGAGGTGGCCGACTTTATGAAGGCGTTCATTCAGGAAATGGACGCGAAGTATTTCGAACGGATCGGCGAGATGAACGGCGAACTGGAGTTCGAGGACCGTACCGCGGAGACTGACTATTCTGGCTATGATCTGCGGGTGACCCGTGGCGAGGTCATGGAAAAAACGGGCCGTATGTTGTCGGCAGGCAAAAAGCAGAGTCCTGCACGCGGCGACAAAGAGCTGGTATGGAGCCGGTTCTATTCCCTGGACATGCACCCCAAGACCCCATTGGTCGGTATGCTGCACGCGACAATTGTCGTGCAGTTCTTTGCCGACGGAACGTCCAGCAGCGGAGGTTTTCTAGGCGTGATGCCGGGGACAAAGATCGCGGAAGATCTCGATTCGCTGAAGGAATTGACCGACGCCTATTTCGCCGAGGCCGGCAAGGACCCATCACTGTACCGCCAGCTGATGTGCAAGGGTACCGAAGACACAATCTTCGAATTTCGCCGCAAGCCGGCGTGCTCGGGCGTCAGCTTTTACGGACCGCCGGTCTATCGTGGCAGTACCGAAGATTCACTGAAATTTATCGCGGGGCTGTTTGACGAATTCGTCGGTGCGTATGTGGATATCACCGAGAAGCGCGCAGATCAAGCGTATAGTGAGGCGGATTTGCTGGCCCAGGACAAGATGCGCAAGAGTTGGCTGATCGATCAGCTGTTCTCGGACCCGTTCGCCAGCGCCATCGTCCCGTTCGAGGTCTGGTCGTTCGAGAACGTGCCGCCGGGCATCAAGTTCGACAGCAGGCGAAAGTCGGATTTGTGTAACTAAGGAACAGGCGAATGCACAGCGATATTGCCTTGGCTCGGACTGCAGTAGCAACTCGCCTCCGGCAATACGCTCCGCATTCGCCCAACGACCGGGAATCAGTGTGACGAGGCATGAGCCAATGCACACCAGTATTACCTTGGCTCGGAATGCAGTAGCAA
>JAUWKW010000265.1 GCA_030614035.1 Chromatiales bacterium
CCGCAGAGATTTCGTCAAGCTTGTCGGCGCCGGCGGCGTTGGCGCCGGTGCGGGCTTCATGCTGGCGGAAACGGTCAAGCATCCGGTCGAATTCCTGATTCCGTATCCGGTGCCGCCCGAGGAATTCAGCGCCGGCATCGCGACCTGGTACACCTCGCTCTGCTCGATGTGTCCGGCCGGTTGTGGCATTAGGGTTCGCACCCGCGAAGGGCGGGCGAAGAAAATCGAAGGCAATCCGTCGCATCCGGTCATCCAGGGCCGGCTTTGCGCGCTGGGCCAGGCCGGCTTGCAAGTCCTGTACAACCCGGATCGCGTGACCGGTCCGCTGCTGCGCACAGGTGACGGCGACACGCTGGCGTTCGAGCAGGCCACCTGGGCAGAAGCGCTTGCCGTCGTCGCCGAGCGCATCAACGAATTAAAAGCCGGCGGGCAAGGCAACCGCGTTGCATTTTTGAGCGAAGGCGTGCGGGGGCACTTGGCCGATCTGTTCGAATTGTTTATGACCCAACTCGGGTCCGACCGCCTGCTGCATTATGATTTCGCACACCCGCAAACGCTATACGCGGCGAATCAACGTCTGTTCGGCCAGGACACCCTGCCGTATTACGACCTGCAGAATACCCGGTACCTGTTGTCTTTCGGCGCTGACTATTTGAATAACTGGATATCCCCGGTGCATCACAGCCTCGGTTTCGGACACAGCAGGCAGGGCCGGGCAGCGGTGCGCGGAAAATTGGTCCAGATCGCGCCAAGACGGTCGGTCAGCGGCGCCGCGGCGGATGAGTGGATCGCGGCCAAGCCCGGCACTGAAGGTGTACTGGCGCTCGGACTGGCGCACCGCATCGTCGCAGCAGGCGCCGATACGGGAGACGAGCGGCGGGCCTGGGTGAAGGCGCTGGCGCCTTACTCGACGGCGCAGGTGGCCGAGCAGACCGGCGTGCCGGCGTCAACGATAGATCGCCTGGCCGATGAGTTTGCGAACACGCAACCGGGTCTTGCGATCGGCGGCGGCGCGGCCGCGAATCACGGCAACGGCGTCGACACGCTGACGGCCGTACACGCACTGAACTACCTGGTCGGAAACATCGGTAAGGAGGGTGGACTCGTGTTCAACCCGGCGCCATCGTTCGGTGCAACTTCGAATGCGCGCCAGGCCAGTTATCGATCGATGGTGAAACTCGCCGACGATGCGCGCGCTGGGAAAATCGAAGTCCTGATCATCAATAACACCAATCCGGTGTTTACGCTTCCGGCGGCGGCCGGATTCGCGGATGCGCTGGCCGAGATCCCGTTGGTTGTCAGCCTGTCCAGTTTTATCGACGAAACGACGGCGCGGGCCGATGTCGTGTTGCCGAGCCACACCTATCTCGAGAGCTGGGGCGATGATATGCCGCAACCGGGTGTCGGTTTCTCGGTTGGCGCCGTCTCACAGCCGGTTGTCTCACCGTTGTATAACACCCGCGCAACCGGCGCCATTATTCTTGGCCTTGCTGACAAACTGGGATTCAGTGGGACGATTCCGTGGGTGTCCATGGAAGACTACGTCAAAGACTGCTGGCGCGATATTCATGCACGGCGTTCATCTGAGTCTGGAGATTTCGATTCATTCTGGCGCGACGTCCTTCGGTCTGGTGTTTTGGGCGAAAACATTCGTCAAGAAGGCACCGTTACTGTTGACAAGCGCGTCATCGATAACATCGGCGTCGCGGATCCGGAATTTTCCGGTCCGAGTGACGATTACCCTTTTGTTCTGCATCCCTACATGGCCACATCGATGTACGACGGGCGCGGCGCCAATCTGCCATGGATGCAGGAGTTGCCGGACCCAATGACCAGTATCGTGTACGGGTCGTGGGTGGAAATGAATCCTGATACGGCGAGACAGCTGGGTCTCAAAGACGGAGATCTGGTGAGAGTTGAGTCTGTACAGGGCAGTATTGAAGTGCCGCTCGTCATTTTCCCGGCAATCATGCCCGATGTCGTCGCCATGCCCATCGGTCAGGGCCACGATAACTTCGGACGTTATGCGAGAAATCGGGGCAGCCACCCAATTCAGATACTTGCGCCGAATGTGGACGCCGTATCCGGCAGTCTCGCCACGCGCGCAACACGCGTAGACCTGATAGCAACCGGCAGGCGCGCTGAGCCCGTCAAGATCGGCGCCGTAGCTAGGCAACTGGGAAGAAATATCGTGCAGTTCACTACAACCAGTTCCGATTCGGCTGCGCATGGTGCGAAGCTCAATAGCATACCGATCACGGTGGAACCCGCATGAACTTCATGGACCGAATTGTTTCCGGCTGGCGGAAATATCGCAAGCCCGGTTATTACGAAGAGTTTGATTATGCCTGGACGATGACGATCGATCTCGATCGTTGTACCGGTTGTGGTGCATGCGTTACCGCGTGTCAGGCCGAGAATAATATCCCGATCGGCGGCGAGAAAGGACTTCGCAAAGGCCGGGAGATGCAGTGGATTCGGATCGAACGTTACTGGGAAGGCGAGTATCCGAACGCGAAGCTCAATTTCATTCCGATGCTATGCCAGCACTGTGACGCGGCTCCCTGCGAAACGGTCTGCCCCGTATCCGCTACGTACCACAATCAGGACGGCCTGAATACACAGGTTTACAACCGCTGCATCGGCACCAGGTCATGCGCAGTTTACTGCCCGTATGAAGTCAGGTATTTCAATTACAACGATCATCATTGGCCCACGCCGCTCAACCAGCAACTCAATCCCGATGTAACGGTTCGAGAAAAAGGTGTCATGGAGAAATGCACCTTCTGTGTGCAACGAATCCGCCAAG
>JAUWKW010000075.1 GCA_030614035.1 Chromatiales bacterium
AATAGGCGCGTCCGTAACCGCCGGTCGCCAGAATGACCTTATGGGCACGGAATCGGTGAAGCTTCCCGGTAGCCATGTCCAGGGCCACGACACCCCGACAGGCCCCGTCTTCCATGATCAGGTCGATGGCAAAATACTCGATGAAAAACGTCGCCTCGTGCTTGAGCGATTGCTGGTACAGACTATGCAGCATCGCGTGACCGGTACGATCAGCAGCTGCACAGGTCCGCTGCGCGATACCCTCGCCAAAGTGCGTTGTCATGCCACCGAAAGGTCGCTGGTATATCGTGCCCTGTTCGGTACGTGAAAACGGTACGCCGTAATGCTCCAACTCAATAACTGCAGCGGCCGCTTCCTTGCACATGTATTCGATTGCGTCCTGGTCCCCAAGCCAATCAGAGCCTTTTACGGTGTCGTACATGTGCCAGCGCCAGTCGTCCTCGCCCATATTGCCGAGCGCCGCACTGATGCCGCCCTGCGCTGCGACCGTATGACTGCGCGTCGGAAATACCTTGCTAATGCACGCGGTCGACAGTCCGGATTCAGCCAAACCAACCGTCGCACGTAGTCCCGCTCCACCGGCACCAACAACAACCACATCGTAGCTGTGATCATCGAACTCGTAATCGGCGCTCATGTTGCAAAACCAAATGAGATTGACAGGAGGGCATAGATTGCCGCAACAGCTAAAACGATGTGCAGAAACCTGGAAAAGGTTAGCGTTATAGCCTTCAGCGAGTCGTCATGAACATAATCTTCAACGACCACCTGAATACCGAGCTGCGAATGGTGTAACACGCTGACGGCTAACAAGACCATCAGACTGGAATTCAACGGTTGCGCCAACCAAGACCGAACCGCGCCGTAATCAGCAACCGGCAAGCCCAACACCGAAATCGCAAACCACAGGCCCAGTGGAATCAGAGCAGCGGCCGTTATCCGCTGCGCCCACCAATGCCCCGTCCCGTGTTCCGCCGACCCCAGGCCCAAGACCATGCGAAGCGATGATCGCAGGTTCACAGCGCAATACCTACCACAGTCAACCAAAATCCCGCTGTCACCAGCAACGCAACAATCAACACGAACCATCCCGAGAATCTCGCCACTTGCGGATCGAATCCGTAGCCCGCGTCCCAGACCAGATGCCTGATGCCGTTACCGAAATGATAGAAAAAGCAAAACGTCCATCCCAGCGTCATTAACAATCCGAACGGGCTGCAGATCAATTCCATCACGCTGTCGTAGATCGATTGATTGGCCGCCACCGCCACCAACCAGCCGACAAAAACGATTGCGCCGATAGACAGAAAAACGCCCGTCGTCCTGTGCAGGATCGACATGCTATTGCTGACTTGCCACTTGTAGACACTGAGATGCGGCGACAGCGGCCGATCGTCGTCAGGCATAGCCCAATTACCTCGTTAATGAATCACCTGGCACACCGGGCTCGACACCGTAGTCAGCCCGTTGACCGGGATCGTCCCGGTTTTAAGTCCGATCCAATCGAAAGACGCCGCGATCGACTCAGCTAGAAGTCGATACAGCGCCCGTTTTTTTCCCAGTCACCGTAGCGAGTAGGGTCCGGTCCTTTCCGGCCACCGATCTCCCGTGGCCTGTCCACCAGTGCCGGTGATCGTTTCGCTTTCGCATCAGGAACTCGACCGGACTTGAGTACGTCGGTGGGATTACTTTCGTCAGATCGCCTGCCGCCCTTTATTTTTGCGGCTTTGGAATGAGTTATCGGCATGCGCGCAAGTGTGCCAGAATGCACCAGATTTTTCACCAACTCGGAAATGCATAACGGTCAGTATGAATGCGGTTGAAAACGACAGTCTGTGGTCGGTGGACCTGTCGTATCTTGGCATACTCCGTGTCTCGGGCGGGGATCGGCGAACGTTTCTGCAGGGGCAGTTGACCCAGGACTTAGATCGCCTATCGCCCGAGAAGTGGATTTTCAGCGGCTGGACGTCACCGAAAGGACGTTTGCTGACCATTGCACAGTTATTCGACTGGCGAGATTCGATCTGGCTGCTGATGCCGGCTGACTTGATCGACGATGTTGCAAAACGCCTTGCGATTTACATCCTCCGGTCCGATGTACAGCTGGAAGGCTGCACTATCGGCATAGCCGGGCTGGGCGGTCCAAACAGCATTACGACTGCACAGTCGCTGGGGATCACTCTGGCGGACGAGCCCGATGCCAGCGCCTCAACGGAGAATCTTTGCGTGGGCCGCCTGGCCGGCGACCCTACAAGGCTCGTCGCAATCGGTGATTTGCCGCCCTTCCCAACACCGGCACCCACGAAACGTGACTCCGACGCATGGAGATTGCAGAACATTCGCAGTGGCATACCGGTCATATTCGCCGCGACGTCCGAAGCATTTCTGCCGCAGATGGTCAATTTGGATCTCTGCGGTGGAGTTAGTTTCGACAAGGGATGTTATACCGGCCAGGAGATAGTCGCGAGAACACAGAATCTGGGCCGGGTAAAGCGGCGAATGTTTCGATTCACTCACGCTGCCAAGCTTGAACTGGCGCCGGGACAGACTATTTTTTCTGCGGGGCGTTCGGTCGGCCATGTCGTCGATGGTGCATCGCTTGATGCTGGAACAGAACTTCTGGCCGTGGTGCCACACATCAGTGACGACGGCAACCTGGCCCTCGATGAAGCGGGAACCGAGCGGCTGAATCCAGAGCCTATGCCCTACGATGTCAGCTTGGCGCATATCCTGGTGCGATCCAATCGTCAGTCCTCCCGCTGCGGGCGTAAATGTGGAAACAGCAACACGTCGCGAATTGATGGAGAATCCGTCAAAAGCATCACCAGCCTGTCGATTCCAATTCCCAGACCCGCCGTGGGCGGTAAACCGTACTCAAGTGCACGGATATAGTCGGTGTCGTAAGGCATCGCTTCATCATCGCCGGAAGTTTTCTGCTCAGCCTGTTGTCTGAACCGTTCATCCTGGTCCTCCGGATCATTCAATTCAGCGAAGCCGTTTGCCAGTTCCCGGCCGGCCATGAATAGCTCAAAACGATCGACCAGCCACGGGTCGTCGGAGGACCGCCTGGCAAGCGGTGAAACCTCTGCTGGGTAAGCCGTAACGAAGGTCGGTTTGTCGAGCTGGCTTTCAACTGTCTTCTCGAATATCTTGATCAGCAATTTCCCGGGACCGGCGTTTTCCGGAACCGGGATATCCAGACTCTTGCATGCATCGCGGAGATAATCGAGTTCCCTGAGGCGACCCGTTTCCAGTTCCGGGTTATGTTCCACGATGGCTTCCTCGACCGTGACACGGCGGAAGGCTCCGTCGAATTTCAGTTCTTGCCCCTGATACACA
The DNA here is from genome assembly GCA_030614035.1 of Chromatiales bacterium. Lineage (GTDB taxonomy): Bacteria > Pseudomonadota > Gammaproteobacteria > Steroidobacterales > JAPUGB01. The sequence goes on from JAUWKW010000075.1 coordinate 3,340, forward strand.
AGCTCGGCTCTGCCGAAAAGAGATTCGGCAAGGCTGCGCAGAAGATTTTCCAGAAGATCCATTAACACCGTCTGATCGGCGTAGGCCAAGTAGAGTTCCAGCATCGTGAACTCTGGATTATGCTGAGTAGAGATTCCTTCGTTACGAAAGCTTCTGTTTATTTCATAGACTCTCTCTAATCCACCGACGACAAGTCTTTTGAGATAGAGCTCGGGTGCGACGCGAAGGTAAAGGTCCCGCTCCAAGGCATTGTGGTAAGTGACAAACGGCCTTGCCAAAGCGCCTCCAGGAAGAATCTGCATCATTGGTGTTTCGACTTCGAGAAAATCCATGGCATCCAGATAAGCGCGTATAAACTGTATGATCTTCGATCGAACCAAAAATACGTCCCTGGAACTTTCATTGACGATGAGATCAACATAACGCTGACGATATTTGGATTCCTGATCACTGAGCCCATGGAATTTCTCGGGTAACGGCCGCAATGACTTCGTCAGCAGGTGCATTTCGTCTACTCTTACACTGAGTTCCCCGGTCCGCGTTCGGAACAAGCTGCCCCGGGTCCAAACAATGTCCCCAAGGTCCCAACTCTTAAACCCACTGTAGGCTTCTTTGCCGACTTGGTCGCGTTGAACGAATAATTGAATCTGTCCACTGCGATCCTGAATAGTTGCGAAGCTCGCTTTTCCCATGACGCGTTGAGTCATCATGCGGCCGGCTACCAGCACCTCCACTGGTTCCGCTTCGAATGCTGCATCGCTGTGCTCGTCGTAAACCCGATGCAATTGGCCGGCCAACGCCGTGCGGCGGAACGTATTGGGAAAAGCAAAGCCGTCCGCCCGCAGGGATGCCAGCTTCTTGCGACGCTCCGCTATAAGCTTATTTTCGGGTCGATTTGACTCAGACATTTAGCTCGTTCCGCTTGGGTATAGCGCCAAGGTTCAGACTCCCTGCTTCAAACTGGCCTCGATAAACTGGTTCAGGTCACCGTTCAGAATTGCATCCGGATTCCCCGACTCAACGCCGGTCCGGAGATCTTTCACCCTTGATTGATCCAGCACATAGGACCGAATCTGGTTGCCCCAGCCGATATCACTCTTGGATTCCTCCATAGCTTTAACCTCAGTGAGGCGTCGCTGTTGTTCCAGCTCGTATAGCTTTGCCTTCAGCTGTTTCATCGCCGTGGCTTTATTTTTATGTTGCGAACGGTCATTCTGACATTGCACGACAATCCCGGAAGGCTCGTGAGTAATCCGCACAGCCGACTCCGTTTTATTCACATGTTGCCCGCCGGCGCCGCTGGCGCGGTACGTGTCGATGCGCATGTCCGCGGGATCCAGATCAACTTCTATATCGTCCTCAATCTCCGGCGACACGAACACCGCCGCAAAGGAAGTGTGGCGGCGACTGCCCGAGTCAAAAGGAGATTTTCTAACCAACCGGTGCACACCCGTTTCCGTTCTCAACCACCCGAATGCGTAATCGCCCACGACGTGAATCGTGGCGCTTTTCAAGCCAGCGACTTCCCCCGGCGAAGCCTCGATCATCTCAGCCTTGAAATTGTTCGCTTCACACCACTTCAGGTACATGCGCAACAACATTTCCGCCCAATCCTGGGCTTCGGTACCCCCCGAGCCTGCCTGGATATCGACAAACGCGTTGGCTGCATCGGCATCGCCACCAAACATGCGTTGGAATTCCAGCCGTTCCACTTCCAGGCGTATGTTTTCGATATCGGCAGCGATTTCGTCTGCGGTTGCCTGATCGTCCTCATCAACCGCCAAAGCCAGTAATTCTGTGGACTCGTTCAGTGTGCGTGCGAGACCCTCCAGCGTTTGTATTACCGACTGCAGTCGCGCTCGCTCACGGCCCAGTGATCCAGCCCGCTGCTGGTCGTCCCACAAGGCCGGGTCTTCCAGGTCTCGATTAATCTGCTCCAAACGGGACTGCTTACCCGCAAGGTCAAAGATACCCCCTCAGCGCTTCGCTGCGCTCACGAAGATCATCGAGGCTCAATTTGAGCTGGTTGATTTCCATTGTCGCTGTCGCATTCCGTGACTGGATGACGTAGCACCCCGCGCATCAGCGACGGAGTACTTGCCCGGAGACCGCGTTATGCTAGTCATATTGAATGTGTTCCACAACCAATTGATGCGAGCGCCGTTGCCGGAAAATGTTCACGTCCAATCGATATACAAATGTTGGGCAGACGTCGGCGCTTTGCGTCGCTAGTTCTTCCTGATTGAACGCAATCGCATCGACAGTCTCGCGGCCAGAAACTGGTCGCAGCTCCAGTTTCAGGTGATGCCCGCCAACAACACGTTGGTCCAGGATCTCGAACTGGTTGTCGAACACCGGCTCGGGAAATCCCTGCCCCCAGGGACCCGAACGGCGTATAAGCTCTGCCAGGTCGAGACTGAAATCGTCTGAAGTCAGCCCGCCATCCGTCCAGGTTATCTCTGGCCGGCCGATTTCTTCTGAGTATCGGGAAATTTCCACATCGAATGCTTCGCGAAATGATTCCAGGCCTTGCTCCGCCAGCGTAATACCGGCCGCCATGGCGTGCCCACCAAACTTTTCCACCAAGCCGGGTTGCTTAGTCGATATTGCGGCAATGACGTCACGCACGTTTATACCGTCGATCGACCGCGCCGAACCTTTGAGCATGCCATTTTCGCCGGGCGCGAAAGCAATGACCGGTCCGTTGACCCGCTCACGGATTCGGCTCGCCACGAGTCCGACGATGCCCTGGTGCCAGTCCGCGTTGTACAGGCAGTAAGCGCCCGGGCGCAGATCCGTCATCCACTCCTCCAGCGCATCGAGGTGCCGTTCGGCCTGATCCTGCATCCGCGTCTGCAGCTCGCGCCGCTCGGCATTTAATTGATCAAGGCGACGCGCCAAGCGCGCTGCTTGCCGCGCGTCACCGGCAAGCAGGCAATCGATCCCCAGCGACATATGCGTTAATCGGCCGGCAGCGTTCAAGCGTGGGGCAATTGCATAGGCGAGATCACCGGTATTGGCGTCCGCTGTTTGACGCCCGGCGCAATCGAACAAAGCCTGGATGCCCGGGCGAACCCGCCCTGCCCTTATGCGGCGGAGTCCCTGGGCGACCAGCACGCGATTATTCCGGTCCAGTGCGACCAGGTCGGCAACTGTACCCAGTGCCACGAGATCCAGACAATCAGCACAAACCTGGCGCGCTTTCTCGGCGTCTAAAACACCTAGATCGGCCAGCTGCCTTCCTAAAGCTGCAGCGACATAAAATGCGACACCGACACCACACAGGTTTTTGCTGGGAAAGTCCGAGTCACGCAGGTTAGGATTGACGATCATTTGTGCCAACGGAAGTTCCGATCCCGGCAGGTGGTGATCAGTAACGATGACTTTGATGCCCAGTTGCCGGCACCGCTCGACGCCTTCTCGACTCGAAATGCCATTGTCGACTGTGATGATTACGGCGGGATCTTGCTGCGCGGCCAATTCGGCGATTTCCGGCGACAGACCATAGCCGTACCGGAACCGGTCGGGCACCAGATAGCTGACCTGAGTGAAGCCGAATCCCTGCAGGCAGGTCATCATCAGCGCAGTTGCGGTAGCACCATCGGCATCGAAATCCCCGAGAACCATGACGTGGTCCTGTTGGCT
>JAUWKW010000162.1 GCA_030614035.1 Chromatiales bacterium
GTGTCGGTCACGATGACGCCCTCGTCGGTGACGATGAAGATATTCCGGTAGGGCCCGTAACGGAACGCATACAGTCCATCGCCGAAGGCTTCGGTTTCAATAAAATCGAGTCCAGCAATGAACTGCGCTGGGGCCGGATCAGCATACTGCGCGCACGCCGTAATCAGCGCGCCCAACACAAAGTGTTTAATTCCTTTGCGGCTCATCGACCAATCCGGTACAGCGAGTAGACGCGCCGCATCATGATGCCGACCTGCTCACGATCGTAGCCGGCGTACGGCGCCAGGCGTTCGAAATCGGCACTGGACTGCATGACGCGCGCTGGCGTCTTTTGCTCATACTCGATTCGGGCAATATCCAGCAGCGTTTCCCACATGCGGCGTTGTTCGGCGATCAATGCCACCGGCGCCAGGATTGGCGCAGCTGCCATGGCGCCATCGGTCCCTGTCGATTCCGGTGCAAAGGCGCCGACGACCTGGTCCACAGCTTGTTCGGCCGCCAGTGCTTCGACGGCTTGGTAGAACGAAACGATGTTATGCAGGTAATAGTTTCCCAGCGTTGGATCGTCTGGCACGCGCGCAACCGGCGGGGTGACCAGCTTGGAGACATACATGATATTTGCAGGTCGCGCGATCATGACCGAAAGACAATTGCCGTAACTGGGACCGAAATAATAAAGCGTCAAGCCGACATCGCCGGCCGATACCTCATAGCGGTCTTCATAGGTTTGCGTCGGCGGCACGATGTCAGCGCGCGGAGTTGCGCGAAGATTCGCCGCACAGTTTTCCTGCGCGATGAACTCGGTTCCGGGGCCCGCGAGTAACTCGCCACCGGCCACGTGATCGAAAAACGAGTTCGAGTAGACGACGTACTTGACCGGCAGGTTCGTAATCTCGGCAATGGCCTCGCGATATAGTTTCGCCGCTTCGGTATTCAGGGGATCGGTCGCGATGACCCCGTCGCTGCCGACGAGAAAAATGCTTTGCCGGCTACCCAGTCGAAACACGTGTAAGCCATCGCCGAGTGCCTCGATTTCGTATGCGGGGCCGGTGTCATTCGAAGTGCCCGGAGCGTCGCAGCCCGGCAACCCTATTGAGCACAGCAACACCAGCAACCGGCAGACACCCTGGCCGGCCGTTATTGGTTGTCGATACGTGATCCCCCGCATACGTTCGCAGCTTATTGGAACTATTTGTTTTACGTGGCTCTAATCCAGCCGGCCCTGCTCCCTGAGCGTCTGCGAGTACTCTCCAAAATCCGGGCTGACGATGCGCTCGCGCAATGCTCGCACGTAGATTTCCGGACCCAGTGGGCACTGGGCATACAAGATGTGCCGCCAGCCTTCGGGCTTTTTCCGGTACAGCGTAATGACGCGATCAAAACCCGCCATCGGTGCCAGGTCGGGCATCGGCGGACGCACGGCAATATCGAGTTCATAGAAATGATCGAACAATGCCAGGCAAAGATCCGGCGCCAGTGACTTGACCCGCAGATTCGAAAATTGCCAACGAAACGCGTTCAACGATCCGGGGCGCCCCCAGTAGCCATCAATTTCCGCCCAGGAACGGAACGGTTCACGAATCTCCTCGGGCACGTACCAGGGTTCTGGATCGTCGGTGTCCCAGACATCCTTGAGCCGGATGGAGTCCTGGCTGTTCCAGATTTCCTGCGTTTGTTGCAACACTGCTTCGATTTCCGCATGCAGGTCTGCGTCGGTGTCCGCCGCGCTTGCGCTGCCTGCGACGGCTGCCAGTCCGCCGATGGCGAGACCCATCTGCAGCGCCGTTCTCCGGTCCACTTGGCCCCCGAGTTCTGTTTTTGTGTCACCCATGTTCCCCTCCCCATGACCAGGTTAAAAAAAATGGAAATCAGGCGTGGCTCGTAGTGGTCGAAATGCGCAGGTGACCACGCCAACAAAACTACCGAGATAAGCGAGCTGGGCGCGCCGGCGCCTTCTTCATTTTCCGGCTGAGTATTGCGCAAGTCGTTGCGTTAACCAAGCACTCGTTTGTTGTTGATCTTCGCCGGGGCACTGGATGTAGTACGGTTTCCCGCTCCAGCTACTGTTACTGGCGAGCCGATCGATGAATTGGTCGGCGCTGTCCACATATTTTCGGCCGCGCTCGTATTTCATACGCAGATGGGATTCCGCATCCGTAGCCGAGTGTTCTTTGCCGTTGCGAATAAACGTGCAGTCGCTCTGCCCCAGGGTCGTTAACAGATATTCGATGTCTGGCGCGGCTTGGTCGGCCGTTACCAGCGCTGGCCACCAGCACAGCAACGCCAACGGCAGAACTTTCTTGTAAACATTCCGCATGGGTTGACGCATAGCTTAGAGCATTAGTTTAACCGACATGGGGTTGTGGTCGGACGTATCGACTGGCTGACTCATTGCCTCCAAAGAAGTCAGGCCGCGAACGTAAACATGATCCATCGGATTGCCGAAAACCCGTAGTCGATGGTCTTCGTTGAACGACAATGCGGTCAACTGCAGACTTTCCACAAATTCGTTGACGACCCGCTGGCGTTTAGCGCTCCAGGTGTTGAAATCGCCAGAGAAAATAACCGGTCCCTGGTGCTCAACGAGCACGCGACGAACCTGCTCGAGTTGCTCAGCCAGCGTGCGGACTCCTAAGGTGAAGTTAACCGCGTGAATATTGGCGACCAGCAAGCTGTCGTCAGTGTCCTTCAGGCCGTATTCGGCGATGTTGGTGGCCTTTGGAGTGCGCAGCCAAGGCTCTTTTGTGCTCAGATTGCATTGCACCAGTGGCTGGATCGTGCTGAACGTGACGACCCCGCTGATCCCCTGCGCGGTTTGGAAGCCCGGCGCAAACGACCAATATGTTTCCGGCGCGAGTTGCGTGGCCACTGCGGTATGTAGCACCGCCTCCTGGATCAGCACGAGGTCCTTGTCGCCTGAAAACTGGTTGAGGTCTTCGAGCCAGCCGCTGTTCCGGCCTTTCTGAACGTTCCAGATCAGCAAATCAATGCTGCCGGTATCGAGTTCGGGGGTGCCGTTGTCCTGGCTTTGGGCAATTGCTACCGCGCAGCTGTCGGCCTGACTGATGACTTCTACCGAGTGGTTTGCCAACAGGTCACGCGGATAGTCGCGTTGCTGGCCGGACTGGGAGACGCAACCGCTGGTCGCGAAAACTATAAAGATAATTTGAGTGAACAGACGTAAATTCATCAACGCTTCGAACCAGATTGGGCGGAACATTATCGTTGATCCGGGAAGGGCGTTCTTAAGCCTGGGACCCTGATCATTGGTCATTTTAAGTCAATCAATGTCGCTGCTGACAACGACGCGGTCGCATTCCTGGTCGAGACGAGTCAGAACTTTTCCACCCATGGCCGCAGGTCCAGCTCCTGCGTCCAGGTCGAGCGATGCTGCTGGTGCAGAGCGAAATACGCATCGGCAATGGCCTCGGGTTCCATCAGTGCGTCGGGCCCAAGCTCACCCAGCAGTTCCTCGTAGCGGGGCGAGCGGATGCCGCCGTCAATGATCACGTGCGCCACGTGAATACCCTGTGGTCCGAGTTCCCGCGCCATGCTCTGCGCCAGTGCGCGCAGCGCAAACTTCGGTGACGCGAGATTCACGTAGCCGGGGCCGCCGCGGAGCGATGCCGTCGCGCCGGTAAACAGGATGGTCCCTTTGTGGTCTTCATCATGTTGCAGCATCACACGTGCCGCGGCCCGGCCGGTCAAAAATCCGGCGAAGCAGCCGACCCGCCAGCAGCGTTCGAAGGCGGCCGCTTCGGTTTCAACAACCGTTCCACGCTCGTAGGCACCGGCATTGAATACAGCGACTTTAAGTGGTCCGTATTGGTCCTCGATGCCGGCGAACACCTGTTGGATTTCTTCCGGCACGGTGGCATCACAATCGGTCAATACGATCCGGCCCGCATTGGCGTGACCTTCAAAAACCTCCAGGGCTGATGCATGGCGTCCAACGGCCACCACGGTGAACGCTTCATCAGCCAGTTTCCGTACCAGCGATGCGCCCAGACCCGGGCCTACACCGACAACGACTGCTGCTTGTTCCATGATGTTCCCCTGGGCCGATTCTTCTGTGGTCTTATTCTGATGTTGCCCAATCTAACGATGATATGCTGCGCACACAACAATACAGGAGCACGCATCATGCGCCATTTATCGATTTTCGTTTCCCTGTTGATCGCGATCGTCGGTCTGAGCCTGGGCACGGTAGCTATCGCCGGCGGGCACAAAACCGTGCGGCCGATGGTCAAGATCGACGTGGCGCCGGACGTCGAGGCTGCCGTCACCGCACTGGTACATGAGACCGCCGAGCGCTGGAATTCGCAGGATTTCTCATCTGTGCTGGAGTTATGGGATCAGAATGAGCCGTTCCCGACGTATCTCGCCGAAGAACAATCGCA
>JAUWKW010000259.1 GCA_030614035.1 Chromatiales bacterium
CGGCGCGCTTCAACCGCTTCCACGCGACCTTCGGTCTCCGAATTGATCTCGATTGTGCGCGCGGGTGCGGTTTGGCCGTAAACGTTTATCTGCCGCGTGATGGGCTCGGCATGCTGAAGTTGAACCTGCACGCGCACGACCCCAGTATCACTGCCGGGTGCAAGAACAGGCTGCGCATATTCACTTCCGAGCTCACGCTCGAGCCATACTCCGGAAAACATCCACATGGCGACGAGCGCGAAGGTGCCCAGCGCAAGCAGCCACGGCCGCTGCGCTATTACTCTTTTCAATCCCATTCAGTTTTTTCCGGATCCCGTCAGCCGCCAGCAGCTGCCTTGATCTCAGAGATCCTTTCTCCATTGCTCGCGTTGGTCAGCAAGTGCCGATTGGTTTCGACGTATTCTGCTGCGGCCTTGGCCATTTCGGCGCCGAAGCCGGCGACGAAACGAGCGCCAGCGGGCGTTTCCGGTCCCCACTCCTGCTCGATGTGTTCAATCTGCGCCACGGTGTCCCGTAGTTTTTGCAGTCGGTCATCCAGCAGAACGCCCAAGCGTTCCGTATCCAGCAAGTCGGCGAAATAAATAGTGGCAAGGAACTCCGAGCGGAGCTTGTGTTGTGGCTCGGTGTGATTGAGCGCATCGAGAAATACGCGCCGGCCGCTGTCGGTTATTCGGTATACCTTGCGATCCGGTTTGCCGGCCTGCGGTACTTTGGTGCATTCAACCAGCCCGGCGTTCGCAAGATCTGCCAAGGCCGGGTATATGGATCCGTAACCGGCGGGGAAAAAATGCTTGAACGACGACTCAAAAGTTTTCTTCAGGTCGTAACCGCACGCGTCTCCGAGACTCAATAGTCCAAGGCAAAGTGTCTTAACGTCCATAACTTTCGCGCTCAATGCGCCCTCAAATCATTATCAATCTGATATATATCAGCCCGATGGCAAGGAATCGTATTCAATCGTTTGGGGCCCATCCACCGACTGGGGAGACAACGACATTCAAAACCGTTGCTTACCGGGCATAAGCCTGCCGATTCGGTGGCTGCCGCTCACGCCCAGGCCCAGACAATACGGGGCGCCGCGGGCCCGGTCCCAACAGCGAGGTAACAGCTTGTAACTTTTTGTAACAATCAGCCGGGACCAGCCGAATGTCACCGGAGCACAAACTGAATCCGCTTATTTATGTGCCAGTGGGTCGAGATTGGATCAACGCGCGTACCGCAACCGGATGCTTTCCAGGGCCTCATCGAGTTCCGTTCGGGAAAACCATTGGCCCCGCAGCATGACGCCGATTATCGCTTGGGCGTTGCTGATGTCGTCGAGCGGGTTGGCCTCTAGCAGGACCAGGTCTGCTGCCAGGCCTTCGGTGACGCTGCCGAATACGTCTTGCTGCTCCAGAAATTCTGCCGCATTGACGGTACCGGCGCTTAGCGCCTGCGCGGGTGTAAGGCCTGAATCGATCAGCAGGCCCAACTCGCGGTGAATTGAAAACCCGGGCACGTTCAGGATTTGCGGCGCGTCCGAGCCTAGCAGTAACCCGGCCCCGGCATCCTGCAAGGCTTTGATCAGTTGGCGCCGATAGGCGACAAATTGCCGCGCGAGTTCCGGGTCATAGCCGGGCGCCTTCATCATCCCGCGCTTGGCAGTCACCCAGCCCCTGACCGTTCTCGCCGGCATGTAGGCCATTTCGGGGCGGCTTCCCAGTTCTTCCGGATCGCCGGGCAGGATAAAGTTCTCGCTGGCCGTCTCGGTGGGCGAATTCCAGACTCCGGCCTCGGCCGTAGCTTGTGCGGCGAGAGCAATACGAGATTCATCGACCAGGGCAGCGAGCGCCACCGCGCTCGGACCCGGTCGCAGCCGCGGTACTTCCACGTCCTCACGGACCAGGGCAGGCATATATTCATCCAGATGCTCGATAGAGGCCTGCCCGGCCTCCAGTGCATGCCACAGACCGACGTCCTGGGAGACATGACCGACGAACGGAATATCGATGGCCGCTGCGGTTTCGGCAATCGCATCGTAGTTTTCCAGCGTCAGTCCGGGATGCATCTTGACGAAGTCATAACCGGCTGCGGCTTGCTCGTTGACCTTGGCCAATGCCTGTTCAACGGTCTTGACGCTGCTGCCGTTCAATGAAGGGCCAGCTGTATACAATCGCGGCCCCAACACCTCGTTGCCGGCGATCAAGCTACGTAATTCAAGGTGATAGGGTTGGGCAAACATCCCGCGGATTGTCGTTACCCCATTTGCAATCCAGAGCTGCAACATATCCTTTAGATACTGTTCTCCCTGTGATTGCAGCGGGACATGGGCATGCATCTCCGCGAGCCCGGGCATAAGGTAGGCGTGCTGGGATCCGATCACGGTTGCGCCGGCAGGAATTTTGACCTCGTCTACCGGGCCGACACGCACAATTTTATCGCCGCGCACGATAACCGCCTGGTCGACATCGATCGTGCCCAGACCCGGGCGAACCACGTTAACCCCGGCAAACACGTACGCGTGCCCAACATCGCGACCTTGTTCGCAAGCCGTCGATACCAGCGCCAGGGTGACCAAGAATAATGTTGCTGCAGTTCGCCTAAAACAATCCGACATGCCTTCCCCCGGTTTTTATTGGACGAATCAGTTCATGCTACTGCAAAAGCAGTTGCAGTTGATCCGGCGCGGTAAAAGATACCGTTTAAGCGGGCAGATGTCGCTATCGGCATACCGCTCGGGTGCCGGAATCGGGGGTCCGGTGCGAAGATCGACGGCCCGCAGATCGCGGGCTGGCAATCAGGCGGGGCGTGAGCGCATCCGGACCAAAGCCTGCGTTAATTCAAATCGGCCGGTGGTCTGGAACATGTCATTGGCGGAATTCATGCGCACCTGGTTTCGTCCGTCCTGCTTGGCGGT
>JAUWKW010000135.1 GCA_030614035.1 Chromatiales bacterium
GCCGCTGCACGTGGGCCGGCCACAGGATCAGGGTGGTAACCGCATCAGCGTGCGGGTGGACGCCGAATCGCCCAACCTGCACGTGCTGTGGGACAGTTACCTGATCCTCCAGGAGGGTCTGGCACCGCTGGAATACGCCAAACAGATCGGACCGCTGGCGGACGGCCACGTTGAGTCCTGGCAGGCTTCGAGGCCACTGACCTGGGCCGTGGAATCGCAGAACCTGCGGCCCAGGGTTTACGCCTATGGCTGGCCGGGCACGGATGGGTCCGTGCAGCTGACGCCCGGCTACCTGTCGGCGAGCCAGGACATCATCGATGTACGCCTGGTCCAGGCGGGCGTCCGCTTGGCTGGTATGCTCAACGCGATATATTGCGATGCCCCGTCCGCACGTGGCGGCTAAGCCATTGATTATGGCGGCCTGAATCATTAGAATTCCGGCTCTTTTCAGGCCAACCCGGGGCCCCGACGGAGACCTTGATGTACGCCGTATTCAGAACAGGCGGTAAGCAATACCGCGCCAGCAAAGGCGATACGCTCAAAGTGGAGAAGCTCGACGCCGCCGCGGGTGACAAAGTCGAATTTGCCGAGGTATTGCTGGTCGGTGACGGTGCCAGCGTCAAGATCGGTAATCCGCTGGTTGCCGGCACCAGGGTCAAGGCCACGGTGCTGGACCAGGCCAAAGATAAAAAGATCGAGGTCATCAAGTTCAAGCGCCGGCAGAATTACTATCGCAACCGCGGTCACCGCCAGCATTTCACCTTGCTGGAGATCACCGGGATCGCCAGCGGTGCAGAGAAGAAAGCGGCCGTAAAACCGGCCGCGGATACGCCGCCTCAAGCCAAGAAGGCAACGGCCAAGAAGGCGACGGCCAAGAAAGCTACAGCTAAAAAGGCAACGGCCAAGAAATCCCCGGCCAAAAAGGCGGCAGCCAAGACATCAACTGCCAAGAAAAAGGCGACCAAGAAAACGGCCGCAAAGAAAACTGCCGCAAAGTCGGCCGGTAAAGCAAGCAAGGAGTAATCGGCGTGGCACATAAAAAAGCAGCGGGCAGCTCCCGCAATGGCCGCGATTCAGAATCCAAACGCCTGGGCGTTAAGCGCTTTGGCGGCGAGCAGGTTCGGGCCGGCAACATCATCGTCCGGCAGCGCGGGACGCCAGTTCATCCCGGCGTCAATGTCGGTATCGGCCGTGACCACACGCTGTTTGCTAAGGTCGCCGGCGCGGTGCGCTTTCATCATTATGGGCCGAAACATCGTCAGTACGTCAGCATCGTGCCCGACGACGCCTGAGTCCGAACGAATTCAACCGAAAAGCCCCGCAGCGCGGGGCTTTTTTTTGCCGGCGGGCGGCGAAGGAAATTCGCGGCGGCCGCACTGGGTGGCCGAATTACAGGTAATATATGCTACTTTTTTCGATAATTGTGGTTGAAAATTCTATGGATAGTAAGGATCGTAAAATTCTCGAACTATTGCAGCAAAACGCGATGTATACGGCCGGGGAGATCGCGGAACGCATCGGGCTGACGACGACCCCGGTCTGGCGACGGATTCAACGGCTCGAGGAAGAAGGGTATATTCGTGGCCGCGTGGCGTTACTGGACCGCGCCAAGATGAATGTCGGTATCACGGTCTTCGTCGCGATTCGCACCAGTCACCACTCCAAGGAGTGGCTCGACAATTTTCGCGACACCATGCTCGGCATACCCGAGATTGTCGAGGCACATCGGCTCAGCGGTGAGATTGATTACCTGCTGCGCATCGTGCTGCCGAGTATCGAAGACTATGACCGGGTGTATAAACGCCTGATTAACGCCGTCGAATTTCTCGACATCAGTTCGAGCTTCTCGATGGAAGAACTGAAATGGACCACGGCGGTGCCGGTTTCTCATGTGTAAGCCATGATCCAGCACGGCTACACTGCGGGAATTTGGTTCGCAGGGTTCGGCATCAGAACAACGGTCTCCGCAGAAAATGAAATTTGTAGACGAAGCGTCGCTTTCTGTCATTGCCGGTAACGGCGGGTCCGGTTGCGTCAGTTTCAGGCGTGAAAAATACGTTCCTCGCGGTGGCCCGGATGGTGGCGACGGCGGAAACGGAGGCAGTGTGTTTCTCGTCGGAAGGGCCGGCCTTAGCACGCTCGCGGATTTTCGGGTCACCCGCAAGTTTAAGGCCGGCACAGGCGAAGGAGGTGCCGGGCGCAATCGCAGCGGCAAAAGCGGTGATGACCTGACGGTCGCCGTGCCCTGCGGTACCCGCGTATATGAACGGGATACCGGCGAATTGATCGGTGACATCACCGGCGACCAGCAGCAGTTACTGGTCGCGGCCGGCGGGCATGGCGGCAAGGGCAATGCCCGGTTCAAGAGCAGCACCAACCGGGCCCCGCGGCGCTCGACACCGGGGACCCCCGGCGAGCGGCGGCCGTTGCACCTGGAATTGAACGTGCTGGCCGACACGGGTTTGCTCGGTATGCCGAACGCCGGCAAGTCGACACTGATTCGGGCCGTATCGGCAGCCCGGCCGAAAGTTGCCGACTATCCGTTCACGACGCTGTACCCGAACCTGGGCGTGGTGGCGGTCGAAGCGTATCGCAGCTTCGTCATGGCCGATGTACCCGGGCTGATCGGCGGCGCGGCTGACGGCGCCGGTTTGGGATCCCGCTTTCTGAAACACCTGGACCGGACGCGGTTGCTGCTGCACCTCGTCGACATTGCGCCGGCGCCCGGAACCAGTGATCCGGTCGACGATGCGAAGGCGATTCTGGCGGAGCTTGAGCGCTTCAGTCCCGAACTCGCGCAGCGTGAGCGCTGGTGGGTGCTGAACAAGATCGACCTGCTAAGCGAGGCGGAGGTGGCGGCAGCCGAACAGCGCTTAACCGAAGCCCTGGCCTGGTCCGGCCCGCTTTATCGCATCAGTGGCCTGACCGGCGAAGGCACGACGCGCTTGACTGGCGACCTGATGAACCGGATCGAGGAGTTGGATGCCGCCGCGACGAGCGACGATCAGAATACGTGACGCGCCAACCCGGCGCGGTAGGCTTAGTCGGCGCCGAGGGACTTGATGCCCTTGCTCAGCCGACTCTTGGTGCGTGCCCCCGTGTTCTTGTGGATGATCCCTTTGCTGATCATCGTGTCGATCTCGGGTACGGCTTCCTTGTAGAGGCTGGCGGCCTGCTCGGCATCGCCAGCAGCGGTTGCATTCTTGACTTTCTTGATGGCCGTGCGCATGCGCGACCGTAGGGCCATGTTGTGTTGCCTGCGGCGTTCCGACTGGCGGGCCCGCTTGGCGGCCGATTTGATGTTTGCCAACTGCTCGTCCTGTTTTGTATCGATATTCGCGCTGCCGGGCCGTAGCCCGGGAGCCGCGTATTCTTGGCTGTCGCACGACCGTTGTCAACTTCGCAACGCAGGCGCGGTGCCCGGCGCGGGCGACCGGCGACGCGCCGGTGTCTTGGCGACAGGCAAATCGCGAAAATGCGGGTTAGACTTGCCGCGCCATGACTGACAACGCTCAGCCAGACGGGCCCAACGCGCCCGCGCCACGCCTGCTCAGGTCCACCGTCGCGGTCGGCGGCATGACTGTCCTGTCCCGGATCCTGGGGCTGGTCCGGGACATCGTCTTTGCCCGGTTTTTCGGCGCTTCGCTGGTCATGGACGCATTTTTCGTTGCGTTCAAAATTCCGAATATTTTCCGCAGGTTCTTCGCCGAGGGGGCATTCTCTGCGGCGTTTGTGCCGGTGTTTGCCGAATACGATGAAACGCGCGATCGCGCCGAAGTACAGGAACTGATCAACCGGGTCAGCGGTACGCTCGGGCTGGTGTTGTTCGTGTTTACCGCGATCGGCGTCATTGCCGCGCCGGCATTGATAGCAGTGTTTGGCATGGGTTGGCTTTGGTCGCCGGCACCCGAAGATGCCGACAAATACGCGTTGGCCGTGGACATGTTGCGGTTCACGTTTCCGTACCTGTTCTTTATATCTCTGACGGCGCTGGCCGGGGGAATACTCAATACCTACCACCGTTTTGCCGCGCCGGCGTTCGTGCCGGCGTTGTTGAACATCGTGTTGATCATATTTGCCGTGTGGATCGCGCCACACTCCGACCGTCCGGGTATTGTTTTGGCGATTGGCGTATTTGTTGCTGGCCTGGTGCAACTGCTATTCATGCTGCCGTTTCTGTCAGCCGTGCAATTGGTGCCGGTGCCCCGATGGGGCGGGCGTGACCCGGGCGTACGCAAGATCGTGCGGCTGACCTTGCCGGTTATCTTTGGTTCGTCGGTCGCGCAGATCAGCATATTGTTCGATACGCTGATTGCTTCGTTTCTGGTGACCGGCAGCATCAGCTGGTTGTACTTCTCGGATCGCTTGATGGAGTTTCCGCTGGGCGTGTTCGGTATTGCGCTGGCAACGGTCATCCTGCCGAACCTGTCCCGGCAGCACGCGGCGCAGTCGACCGAACGGTTTACCGCGACGCTGGATTGGGCGGTACGGCTGGCAATATTCATCGCCGCGCCGGCGGCGGTTGGGTTGTTTGTGCTGGCCGGGCCGGCCCTGGCCACGATTTTCTATGGTGGCTTGTTCGATGCCAACGACGTCAACATGGCACGCTTGAGCCTGATGGCCTATGCGGCCGGATTGCTGGGCTTCACACTGGTGAAGGTGTTGGCACCCGGCTATTTCGCCCGCCAGGAAACGCGCCAACCGGTCCGGATTGGCTTGATTGCGTTGGCGTTGAACATGGTTTTGAACATCGCACTGGTCGTACCGTGGGTCCGCAGCGGCACGGCGGGTCCCCACACCGGGCTGGCGCTCGCAACCTCGGTCAGTGCATTCGTCAACGCGGGCCTGTTGTACCGTGGCCTTTACAAGGAGGGCATACTTCGGCCAACCCCTGGCTGGTTCAGGTTGCTATTAAATGTCGCCGTGGCCTGTGCCCTGATGACAGCACTCATTAT
>JAUWKW010000180.1 GCA_030614035.1 Chromatiales bacterium
GGCCAAACTGCCCAAGGATGCAGTGTTAACGGTGATGGGCTTCAGCTCGATCACCTATCTGACCATACTGATTCCATTGGGCATGTTCCTGTCCGTCATGTTGGCAATGGCCCGCTTTTACCGCGATAGCGAAATGGCTGCAATGATGGCGTCGGGTGTCGGACCGTTGGCCTTGTACCGCCCGTTGATTACGTTTGCGCTGGTACTCGCAGCGACTGTCGGTTACTTGTCGATGGATCTGGTGCCCCGTGCTACCGAGCGCGTACAGATCATCAGCGAAAAGGCGAAACAACAAGCCGAGTTGGGTCTGCTCGAGGCCGGCCGATTCGTATCCTTCGGCTCCGACGACGCCGTCATGTACGCTGAAAAGGTGTCTGACAGCGGGCGCCTGACCAACGTGTTCGTACAACGCCGGCGAGGTGAAACGGTTGAGGTGATTCTGGCGGAACAGGCGGCGCAGCAAAATGACGACGACGCCGGGGTCAGGATATTGACCTTCTACAATGGACGGCGCTACGAAGGTGTGCCGGGTAGCTACGAGTTTCGAGTGATCAAATTCGAGGAGCACGGCATTCCGTACGCGATGCCCGGTGTCACTCCACCCGAGCTTGCGCTGGAATCGCAATCTACGCAGGACTTGTTTGCTGCCGACGACCCGGCGGCTGCCGCCGAATTGCAGTGGCGGATTTCGGTGCCAGTCACATTGCTCGTTTTGACGGTGCTGGCGGTTCCATTAAGCCGAAGTGCACCCCGCGAAGGGCGCTATGGCCGCGTTACCGTCGGTATCCTGGTCTACGTTATATATGCCAATCTGCTGGGGGCAGCCAAAGTCTGGGTCGAACAGGGGGTGGTGCCACAGGTAATCGGAATGTGGTGGGTGCACGCGCTATTTTTGCTGGCCGCCATCGGCATGCTGCTGCACCAGTACGGAGTATTCTCGAACCTCAAGCTGACTCCGCAGGCGAGATAGCTGCCGTGACGATTCTGAACCGCTACATATTCAGATCGATTGTCGGCATGTCGGCCATGGTCTTGCTGTTGTTGCTGTCGCTGGGTGGTTTCGTCGAATTTATCGGGCAACAGGACGATCTCGGTGTTGGCACTTACGGCGTACCCGAAGCCCTGTTGTATGTACTGCTGAAACTGCCGCGGCTGGCGGCCGGGATGTTGCCGGTTTCGGTGCTGCTGGGCGCATTGCTCGGGCTTGGCAATCTCGCCAGCCACAGCGAGATGATCGTCATGCGATCGTCCGGTGTATCGATCGGCGAGCTCGTCAAAGCTACCGCGCGTGCCGGCATTGTCATTGCAATTTTCGGCATCGTGTTAGGAGAGTATATGTCGCCGCCGCTGGACCGTTACGCACGGCAGCTCAAAGCCTTTAGCAAAAGTGGAGAAGTTGATATCGCCGGTGGGCAAAGCGCTTGGGTTCGTGACGGGCGTACCATATTCAATGTCAGTCGGGCGAGCGAGCGCAACCGATTTGGTGGTGTTTACGTTTTCGTCATGGGAGAAAACGGCGGGCTTGCGGCCATTGGACGGGCCAATTCAGCGCAGCTGACGGAGGAGAACGAGTGGATGCTGAATAATTTTGCTGAAACGGTGTTTACCGCTGACGGTGTAACAACCCGCAGGCTTGCCCGGACATCGCAGCAAAACAATCTGACGCCTGATTTGCTGGCCCTGACCGAAGTCCGTGCCAGCAGCCTCGACGCGATCGAGTTGTATCGCTACATCCAATACCTTCGCAACAACGGCCTGAACGCGTCCCGGTACCAAATTGCGTTCTGGGCACGCCTGTCGATGGCAGCCGGAATTGTGGTCATGTGCGTGCTGGCGCTGCCGTTTGTACTAGGCGATCTTCGATCCACCGGCGGCGGGGCACGCATGTTGATCGGCGTCGTTATCGGCCTCGCGTACTTCCTGCTAAGCAAGACCATGGCCGACAGTGGCGAAGTCTATAACCTGAATCCATTTCTCGTTGCATGGCTGCCGACTATCCTGCTGGCCGGCGCCACGATCATCGCATTGGGCCGAACCCGTTAGCTCAGTCCGCGATCAACGCGCCGCACACTAGTGTTTGCGTAGCACGACTACCCGTGAATGCGACCAGCGGTCGTGCCAGGTCAGCCCGTCGGGGTCGAACAGCATCCAGATGAAACCGATGCCAAGCGCGGCAAGTGATACCAACGCCCCCAGGTAACGAATGACCGCAGCGCGCAGGCTCAGCGGAGCGCCACTGGTGGCCGTGACCTTCAGACGCCAGGCCCGCATGCCCAGCGTCTGACCACCGTGGCTCCAGAAGCCGGCAAAGAATGCACCGCCCAGCAGCAACACCGTGAGCTGGTAGGCCCAGCTGCCCGGGGGCACCGGCGCGCCGAGCAGTGCCACCACGGGCACGGAGGCCGTCATGAGCAGCGCGAGCAACAAAAGCGCGTCATAGACGCCGGCAGCGAGGCGGCGAAGCAGTCCGGCAGCCGCCGCGCCCGGGCCGGGATCCGAGTCTAAAAATGTCCTAGATATCGGCATTTTGCGACAGATTCGTAAGACTTTCCCTCGGTTTGGTGTATGCTCTGTCTACCGTCACCCATCGCCGCGCTACCGCGGCGCAAAAAAGGGTGACTACGGTGGCACTTAAGGAGAACAACATGCCCCCGGTAAAAGATCCACAGCCAGGATCCCAAGGGATGCCTGACGCGGAGGATACCCTGATCGGAGACTGGGATCCGTACGTGGCTTCCATCGTGGAGTCCACCCAGGATCAGCCCGCCCCCGCCGACCCGGCCCGGGTTACCCCGGCCCCACGGACAGATTCGCCCTCCGATTCCATCTGCCGGCGGGCGCAATTGCTGTCGGGCAAGAACGACTAGCGCAATCGGTCCAACCTCGATACCCATTGCCCGGCACGCATGCGGCCGGTCGGGCCGATCTGCGATAATTCCCCCGGAATTTCATAAGCACGCGGAACTATGACCGGCGGCAGGGGGGCGATCATGGGTGAAGGGCAACGAATTGAAATCGAATATTGCACCGGCTGTCGCTGGCTTTTGCGCGCTGCCTGGATGGCGCAGGAGTTGTTGTCGACGTTTGAGGCCGAGCTTGCCGAAGTGGCGCTGATACCCGGCGCAACCGGTGGCATCTTCGAAGTTCGTATTGAAGGGAAAACCCTGTGGTCAAGACACGAACAGGGGCGGTTCCCCGAGCCCAAGGAAATCAAGCAACGGGTTCGCGACGTCGTGGCACCGGGCCGAGACCTCGGGCATGTCGACGGCTAGGCCCGTGCCCATCCGATGAGCGGCATCGACGAGTCATCGGCACGGACCGAAACGTCGCAGGATCACAGCGCGGCCCTGCGTTATTGCGACGACAAATTTCGTACGCAATGGGTCCGATACTTTAGCCAGTCCCTGATGGCCGCGGTCAGCGTGCTGGTGGTGCTGCTGATTCTGGATTCGGTCAAACAAACCGTTTTGATTGCGTCACTAGGCGCGAGTGCTTTTATTGCCTTTGGCATTCCGCGTAGCCAGTATTCCCGGCCGCGATACCTGATCGGCGGGTATCTGATCGGCATGCTTGTCGGCGCCACATCGTTTCTGCTGGCCTCGTGGTTGGCGAAGATGGCCATGCTGGACATGCATGAAGCGCAAATCATATTCGGTGCTCTTGCCACTGGCCTGGCGATGCTTCTGATGGTCATCACCGACACGGAACATCCACCCGCCGCGTCGCTGGCCCTGGGGTTCGTGCTGAACGAATGGGATGCGCTGACCGTGCTTGCGGTTATAAGCGGTATCGTCGCACTGGCTTCAATCAAGGAAGTATTGAAGTTCCGGCTAATCGATTTGCTGTAGGCGAAGCGCGGTTTCGTCGGAAGGCGCGCCGAAAATAACCGAAGCCATTCGCGTTCGGTTTTACAAGGACGTATCGCCGGACTATCAGGAATTTTATGATCGTGTTACCGGCAGGGCAGGGTAATCAGACCCGGGCACGCGCAGGATCATATCAAGCCGGTGTATCCGCAGTCCCCAACCGTCATCGTCCCAGAATAATTAGCAATCCCTTCAACATTGTAGTTGTGGACGATGGTCACGCCTTTAT
>JAUWKW010000130.1 GCA_030614035.1 Chromatiales bacterium
CGCCAAAAGCTGCAAGAGATGCCGGCTTCGTCGCCGTGCTCAAGCTATGTGAGACTGTGGCCCACAGGCCGGTTCGACCGCTGCACGTTGCGCTGACATTGCCGGCCGAGGACAAATCGCACCGCTACGAAGAACTGTTTCGATGCCCGATCGCATACGGCCAGGACAAGCAAGTTTGGGTTTTTGCCGCGGCTGATCTCGAGGAACCGCTGACCGGATCCATACCGGAGGTCGCGACCGCGACCGATCGCATCGCCGAAACTTACATCGCATCGCTGGACCAAAACACCGTCGCGACTGCGGTGCGGCAAATGTTGGTGCAGATGCTGCCGGCGGGCAAAGCGGATCAGGAAACGATTGCGAAGCGCCTGTATCGAAGCACGAGTACCCTGCAACGACAGCTCGGCGCGGAGAACACGAATTATCGGCACATTCTCGAGTCGACCCGACGCGACCTGGCGGAGCACTACCTGTCGGCAAGCGAGTACTCGCAAGCGCAAATAGCGTTTATGGTCGGCTTCGCCGACCAAAGTAACTTTGCGCGAGCGTTCAAGCGATGGACGGGCGTCAGTCCGGGCGAATACCAGAAAGCGGCCTGATGCGTATAAGTGGCAACACGGACGATTCCGTACGACTCGTTGCGGTGGTCCGACCCGCTCTTCCCCATAAGTCCGGCCTTAGCGATTCTTCCGCCGGATGCTGCGCACGATGTAGCCACCGGACCGCTCGTCCATTTCCAGATCTATCAGGTCGCGGGCCTGCGCCTCCTCCAGCAAATCGTTAAATGAGCTGAATCCATAGTAGGTTTCGTTGAATTGTGGTCTGCGACGTTTCAAGGTCTGTTTGATCATCGATCCCCAGAGTTTCGATCGATCGCCGCGCTCGGAATAAAGCGCTTCGGTTGTATCCAGGACAAGGTCGATTGCTTCCTGCACCAGATCGGGTTTCGTTTTTGTCTTCTCGCCGGATTTCATTGACCCGGCTTTGCCGGTTTTGGTCTTTTTGGTTTTTCGCATTGCTGCTGTTGGTTTGGCAACCAGGTCATCGTAATAGATAAACTCATCACAGTTGGCGATGAGAAGATCCGAGGTCGAGTTCTTTACCCCGACGCCGATCACGGTCTTTGCATTCTCACGCAATTTGCTGACCAGTGGAGAAAAATCCGAATCACCGGAAATGATGACGAAGGTATCGATGTGTTCTTTCGTGTAACAGAGATCGAGTGCATCGACCACCATGCGGATGTCCGCCGAGTTTTTGCCGGACAATCTCACATGCGGGATCTCGATCAGTTCGAATGCCGCCTCGTGCATCACTGCCTTGAACTGCTTGTAGCGATCCCAGTCGCAGTAGGCCTTCTTGGTGACAATGCTGCCCTTGACCAGTAGTCGTTCAAGAACTAACTGGATATCGAACTTGGCGTATTTAGCATCGCGCACACCGAGCGCAATGTTTTCGAAATCACAAAATAATGCAAGATTACCTTCCGCACTCATGCACACGACCTCCCTGATTTCTGCACATATTAGCGTAGCTGGGGGTCGGACCCCACTTAGCTCGAGCAGACCTCCGTTACGGCCTCGTCGATGGCCGCAACGATTGGGTGCCCTAACGGTGCCGCCTAACGGTGCCGGTGGTAGCTTTATGCCCTAACGAGCCGCCCTAACGGTGCCCGCTAACGGTGCCGGTGGTAGCTTTATAGCTTATTCCATCTTGTCACGGAGTCGGCTAACGGCACGCGAGATAACCGGTTGAGATCGCCCGAATCGTCTCGCGATCTCCGTCACTGTAGCGACGCCGGCATCCACTGCATTCAGGGCTATTTCGGCCCGGATCTTTGCATTGGCGCGCGAACGGGAGCGAGTCGCCAGCTGAGCTTCGGTCACACCGTATCGGCGGCAGACCACGTCTATCAATTGGTCCAGAGACTCGAATTCGGGCTTGGGATTTGCATCTCCCAAAACCGGATCGCGCCATTCGTCGTCTCCCAGCACCCGGTGATCATTGGACGACACACCCCGAAACTTCTCAATAATCGATGGCGGCTGTTTTTCACCAACAAATTCAACATACTGACGCCGCGCCGAACGTAGATTCGCATTGAACAACGAGAAAACGGCATCGGTGATTAGCCAAGGCGTTCGGACGTTGCCCATATAGGCATGGTGACTACACCATCTGTAATCGCCGATCTTGCTTACAATCCCGGCACGCTGCGGATTGTGGTGTATGTATCGTACGAGCTCCAGCAGGTAGTCATCTTCTTTGACCAGAATTGCCCTGTGTCGCCGCTCGAACACATGGCCAGAGCGACCGGTTTGTCGGTTGAACACTTTCGCGTAACGGCTCAGCAATGAGCCCATGAATCGCCCGAGCGCTTTCTCTCCCGCCCGAATGACGATGTGGACATGGTTTATCATCCAGCAGTAGGCATGGACCTGATGCTTGTGCTTCTGCAACCCTTTTTGCAGCAACTGCTCCCAGAGTAGCCGATCACTATCGCCCAGGAAGATATCCTGCTTGCCGTTTCCGCGTGCAATGACATGGTAGAAGCCGCCCGGCACATGTAGACGAGGTTTTCGAGGCAATGAATTCTCCATCCCTGAGTGGATTGCATCGGATCAATCTAGTATTGGGAGCTCCGAGCAGCAACGATTGTTTTTGAGGCAAACAGGCTGTTTGGGCTATTAGCGGCAACCGAGGTGGGTGCAGAATATGGTTAGGCTATAAAGCTACCACCGGCACCGGTTAGTTCGGTTAGTTCGGTTAGTTAAAAAACGGTTAGGCTATATAGCTACCACCGGCACCGGATAGCTAGAACGGGAGTCTTTCCTCGGCGACCTGCCACTCGCTGTTTACAACCTCGTACAGGTACAGGTAGTCGCCTCCCTGGTGTTTCGTGGGGCTGAATGTCAGCGAGGGACCGCCAAAAGGATCTTCGTAATTGCGGATCGTCTCGAGCGCGGCCAACACTTTTTCAGTCGTAAGATCCGGGCCTGCTGCTTCGAGTGCGCGCACGGTCAGGTCCGCGATGACGTAGCCGATGATTGACTGCGCCGCCGGTTCCTCGTCGAACAGTTCCAGGTAGCGTGCGTACCACTGGGCCTCCCAGCTATCGGGTTCTGCCGACTTGAATGGCGGCATATAGAATGATGCGACGGTGTACAGCCCTTCGGTTCGCGAGTCACTGGCGTGTGCGACTTCGGGCACATAGGAAACCATGTTGCCGATGATAGGTGCATCCCAACCGGCATCCCGGGCGGACGAATACAGAAGAATCGCATCTGTGACAAACGGACCTAGAACCAGTAACTCGCAGCCCGAATTTTTTATAGCTGTCACCGTGCCCGTGAAATCCGTCTCCGCCCGCTTGTGGCGGCCAACGTAGGCAACGTCCAGTCCCAGTTCTTCGACGGCCTGATGAAAACCAACTTCAACCTCGGCACCATAGTCGTTAGCCTGCGCCTGCAGACAGACGGACTTGATGTCGTGTTTCTCGACCATGTAAACCATGCCGGCACGTGCCTGATCGCGGTAACTCACGAAGTAGCTGAATTTCATTGGGTGCAAGGGTTCATACATTTGCACGGCGGCTGATATCGGGAACAAGTTCGGTACGTCAGCCTCGAACATGCGCGGCATGCCCGCGATGTTCATGGGCGTGCCCATAGCACCGCCCATCAGGAAGATGTTATCGACATTGAGCAGCTTGTTCGTCGCCTTCACTGCATTGGGCATCTGGTACTGGCTGTCCTCGACGATGAATTCGATCTTGCGACCGTGGATACCGCCAGCGGCATTGGCCTCGTCAAAGCGCATGCGCTGCCCGGTGGTCGCGGGAACGCCCCAGATCGCGAGATTGCCCGAGAGATCCGTGGGCGAACCAATTTTTATCGAGATGGCCGTTACGCCACGCGGCATTCCATCCGACGCGCTATCGTCGGCGCCCCCGCAGCCGGCCAGTACGAACATCGCTGCCATTTCTACGATAGCTATTTTCTTCATTGCAGGCCCTATTAACCCTCTCTCATTGGCCGTACATACTATCAATCAATTCACCGTATTTGTTGCTTACAAAACTGCGCTTGAGTTTCATGGTCGGTGTCAGTTCTTCATCCTCGGCCGTCAGGAGCACATCAATCAGGCGAAATTGCTTGACCTGCTCGACCGATGAAAATTCCTTGTTGACGCGTGCAATTTCATTGCCGATCAGTTCCACGACCTCAGGTCTCGAGCACAAGGAACGATAGTCGGTAAACGGCACCGAATGCGTTTGCGCGTAGTGTTCAACGTTTTCGTGGTCAATCATGATGAGGCAAGTCAGATATTTGCGCGCATCGCCGATAACGACGGCATCGGAAATGTAAGGCGAAAACTTCAGCTCGTTCTCTATCACCGACGGCGTTATGTTCTTGCCGCCCGCCGTGATGATGATGTCCTTGAGTCGATCCGTAATCGTCAGATAGCCTTCTTCGTCCAGCTCGCCGACGTCGCCGGTGTGTACCCAGCCATCGACGATCGTCTCGGCAGTTCTTTCGGGCAGGTTCAGGTAGCCGTCGAACTGGCCGATCGAACGCGCGACGATCTCGCCGTTGTCGTCGATCCGCACCTCGGTGCCGGGAATTGCCGCGCCAACGCTGCCCTGGCGAATTACCCCTTTGCGCGTGGTCGTAATGATGCCGAGTTCCGTCTGTCCCCAAAGCTCATCTATGGCTAAGCCAATGGCCAGGTACCACCTGAGCAATGATGGTGAAATCGGCGCGGCACCCGTGGCGGCCGAGTGTGCGCGATCGAATCCGAGCAGTTTCTTGACGTTGCGAAACACGAGCCGATCCGCAAGACCGAAAAGCAACTTGTCGAGAAGATTCAAAGGCTCACCGGCGACAAGTTTGTCGGCCCGGCGCATGCCTTTCGCAAGCGCAACCTTATAGGCTTTTTGACCGATCCAGGTCGCCTCGGAGATCGCCGTCGTAACTCGCGAATAGAACTTCTCCCAAACGCGCGGCACTGCGAAAATATAAGTCGGAGACAACTCCTGCAGATTTTGCGCGACCGTCTCGGGACTCTCCGCGAAATTGATCGTTGCACCCTGTG
>JAUWKW010000160.1 GCA_030614035.1 Chromatiales bacterium
CGTCAATGAAATAACCGAAGCCCGCAAGCACATCGAACGCGCTTACGGCGGTGACCCGTACAATCCGAAGGCGGTCAACACCTTGCGCCTGCTCGACAGTTTCGACGCGTTCGAGGTGATTCACTTTCCGGAACAAGTCCCGGCAGACGGGTTTCCGCGCCTGAGCCTGCGACTGCACGAAGACGAGCGCGGCGTATTAGCGGGGTATGCGAGTCAACTGGCCGAACAGAGCATGGCGCAGTTTTCCGAGCGCTACCGCTTCGAGCCCAAAGAACCGGTCATCATTGAGATCTATCCCGACCACGAAGATTTCGTCGTGCGCACTACCGGTATGCCGGGGCTCAGCATCCTCGGTGTGACGTTTGGTTACCTGTTAGCGATGGACTCGCCGTCGGGACACCCGGAACAGTCTTACCACTGGGGCACGACGCTGTGGCACGAAATGGCGCACGTGTTTACGCTCGAGGCTACCGGTCACCTTGTACCGCGCTGGTTCAGCGAGGGCATATCGGTTTACGAGGAATGGCAGACCGGCCCGAACCCGGGCATCCGCCTGCCTGTTGCGGTCTACCAGGCGATTGCGGACCAGAAGTTTTTGCCGATCGCCGAACTCGACCGCGGATTTATCCGGCCGGCTTATGCCGGGCAGGTCTTGGTCTCGTACATGCAGGCCGGATTGATCTGCGAGTTTATTGTGGCGGAATCAGGCTTCAATGCGCTGGTGGAATTGCTCGAGCAGTTCGGTGGCGGTGCCGATACACCCGGGGCAATCAAAGCCGGGCTTGGTATGGCGCCGTCTGAATTCGATAAAGCGTTTGGCTCGTTCGTCGAAGAGCGATTCGGTCCGTTGATTGCCGGGCTGGACCAGTGGCTCGAAGCACAGCAGGCCAGTTTTGTGGCGGTGGTGGAATCAGATTGGCCGGCGACGATAAAAAGCGCCAAACAAGCGATCGCCATTTATCCGGACTACGTCGGAAGCGACAGCCCGTATCGCGCACTCGCGAACGCCTATGCCAATACCGATGCACCGGCAAAGGAACTCGAGGTGCTGGAGACTTACTGGCAAAAGGGTGGCTATGCACCGGCGGCATTGAAACAACTGGCGGAAGGTCTCTACGAGGCCGGCCGGCGCGAGGATGCCGTGGCGGTGCTGCAAAGCCTGAACTATGTCGCGCCGTTCGATACCGATTTGCACGTGACGCTGGGCGACTGGTTGCTGGCACTCGACCGGGCGCAGGACGCACTGGCTGAATACGAGGTGGTGCTGGCGATGGCGCCGCACGACCTCGCCGCGGCCCACTACCGGCTGGCCCAGGCCCACCACGCACTGGATCACCGGCAACAAACCCGCCAGCATTTGTTGGCGGCACTGGAGATTGCACCGCATTATCGTGATGCCCAACGACTATTACTGGAAACGTCTGCCGGCAAGTGCTGTACCGACGAGTCAAGCAACGAATAGACGCAAAACATCAAGTAGAGAGAGAACCCGCCATGGCCGAAACCCCCGTAGATCTGAAAGACCTGGAGTCCGACGAAGTCCGCCCGCTGGTGGATGCATTTCGAACGGCCATGGGGCGTATTCGCGGCGAAGTAGGCAAGGTCATCGTCGGTCAGGATGACGTCGTCGAGCATTTGTTGATCACGCTTTTAGTCGGCGGGCATTGTCTGATCACCGGCATGCCGGGTACAGCCAAGACTTTGCTGGTGCGGACGCTGGCGACCGCGCTGGGTCTGGATTTCAAACGCATTCAGTTCACGCCGGACCTGATGCCGACCGATGTCACCGGCACCGACATCATCGAGGAAGATTCGACCACCGGGCATCGCGTCTGGACCTTCGTGCCGGGCCCGGTGTTCACGAACCTATTGCTGGCCGATGAAATCAACCGCACGCCGCCGAAAACCCAGTCGGCCTTGCTCGAAGCGATGCAGGAACAATCGGTCACGGTACGCGGCAAGTTGCATCAACTGGAACCGCCGTTTTTGCTGCTCGCGACGCAAAACCCGATCGAACTGGAAGGGACCTACCCGTTGCCGGAAGCGCAGCTGGACCGTTTTCTGTTCAATGTCATTCTCGATTACCTCGACAGGGACGATGAGCTGACGGTCATCAATCGTTACACGACCCGCGTCGACATGCCGATCGTCGAGCCGTGCACCGACGGTGAAGAGATCCTGAAGTTTCAATGGCTGGTGCGCCAGGTGCCGATGGCAGAATCGGTGAATCGCTATGCGATCGACCTGGTGCGGGCGACGCGGCCCACCGATCCTTCGGCGCCTGAGATCGTCAAACGCTACGTGAACTTCGGTTCCAGTGTGCGCGCGCCGATGTTCCTGACGCTGGCGGCCAAGGCCAGGGCCCTGCTCGAGGGCCGCTATCACGTCACCAATGACGATCTGCGTGAACTGGTGTTTCCCGTGTTACGCCACCGCGTGTTGACCAACTATTACGCCGAGTCGGATGCGACGACCGTTGACGACGTGTTGCGCGGCATGCTCGACGCGGTCCCGGCCCGCAGCTAGCGAAAGATGTCGACGGACAACACACAATGAGCGTCACCGCTGCCGCGACCCGACCGACACGGCTGCTGGACCCGCAGGTGCTGGCCGGGTTGGCCAACCTGGAGCTGGTCGCGCGCGCCGTTGTCGAGGGTTTCCTGATCGGCCTGCACCGTTCACCGAGGTTCGGTTTCAGCCAGGAGTTCGCCGAGTACCGGGCCTATGCCGAAGGCGACGATCCGCGCTTTATCGACTGGAACGTCTACGCGCGCACCGATCGCGCTTATATCAAACGCTTTCTCGGGGAGACCAATAGTCATTTAATCGTTCTGCTCGATGCCAGCGCGTCGATGGGTATTGCGACGCAGACCATCAGCAAACTTCGCTACGGGCAGTTTCTGGCCGCTAGCCTCGCCTACCTGGCCGCGAAACAGCACGATGCGGTCGGCACCCTGATCTTCGACGACGAGACGCGTGATTACCGCGCACCGTCGAGTCGTGCCGGGAAACTCAGCGGCGTGCTGCATACGATCGACGCGGCTGAACCAGCTGGTGGTACCGATTTAGACCGTTCGTTCCAGTACTTCCAGGAACAGGTCAACCGCCGCGGGCTGGTCGCGGTCATATCGGACTTTTATTGTGATCCGGACGAGATGATCGCAGGCGTTCGCCCGCTCGCGTTTCAAGGCCAGGACGTGATCTTGTTTCAGGTCCTGGACCCGGGCGAGCTAAAACCGGAGATTGCTGAATCGACGCTGCTCGAAGACGTCGAAACCGGGGAGGCGGTCGAGGTCTCGCCGAAATTCATGCGCGAGCAATACCCCGAGCGTATCCAGAAGCACATCGCTGCGATCAAGGATGCCGCTGCCGGCATCGGTGCCGATCACGTGCTGCTGAACACGGCCGCGCCACTCGATCAGCCGCTACGGAAATATCTGTTGTTCCGCGAGCGCCGGAGGTAACGGTGAGTTTACTGGCACCGCTGTTTCTGATCGGTCTCGCTGCGATTGCACTGCCGGTCTGGTTGCATCGCTTGCAAACCCAGAGCCCGGAACGCGAACCGTTCGGTTCGGCGATGTTTTTAGAGCCCAGCGAGCGCCGCGTGCATCTGAAGAAACAATTCCGTTTCCTGGTATTGCTGGCGCTGCGCATCTTGTTACTGGCGTTGTTGGCGTTCGCGTTTGCCAAGCCGATACTGCAACAACCGCCACAGTTAATCGCAGGCGAGGTGCCCACGCTGCACCTGATCGTTATCGACACCTCGTTGTCGATGGGGCACGGCGATCGCCTGGCCCGCGCTAAGAGTACGGCTCGTGAACTGATCGACGCGATGGCGGTGGCGGATCAGGCGCAGATCATTGCCGCCGGCGGCAGCATTCGGATTGCCGCGCCGCCGACCAACGATGCCGCTGCGGCAGGCAGGGCACTGGCGGCACTGGAACCCGGCGCCGGGCGGCTGGATTTCGGTGCACTGATTGCCGGTTTGGGTGGCCTGGTCGGCGCGGTGGAGCAAAAAATCACGGTGCACCTGGTCAGCGATTTTCAGGCCAGCGGCTTACCAGTCCGATTCGGTGACTTGGTGCCGGGACCCATCGATGACCACGCCATTGAATTAGTCCTGCATCCAGGCGCGGCAGGCGGCGCCGCCAACTTCACTGTCGAGTTCATTCGCGAAACGGCGGCGGGTATCGATGTTGGCGTGCGCGGGTTTGCCAGCGAAGCGCGGGAGCACAAACTGGCGCTTGCGATCAACGGCGTGCGCCATGGCGAGCAAACGCAAATCGGGCCAGCGGCGGGACAGGTCGTGTATTCCTTCGACAACGCGAAGTACGAGCCGGGCGATAATCGTATCGAGGCGACGCTTGCGTCAAACGATTTACTGGCCGCTGACAACGTTCGCTATGCCGT
>JAUWKW010000140.1 GCA_030614035.1 Chromatiales bacterium
TTGTCGAGCATGCGCGTGAACACCTGCACGACTTCGCGGAAGTCCTCCCAGTCGAACCGGGCCTTGTCCGAAAACGGCTCGAGAACAAACCGGGTCAGGTTGACCGAACCCAGCAGGCAGGAACCATACGGTGGCAGCGGCTGCTCACCGCACGG
This sequence comes from Chromatiales bacterium, assembly GCA_030614035.1. Lineage (GTDB taxonomy): Bacteria > Pseudomonadota > Gammaproteobacteria > Steroidobacterales > JAPUGB01. The sequence continues at coordinate 156 of JAUWKW010000140.1, forward strand.
GTTGGTCGCGCGAATGTTCTCGTCGAACCAGTTGTTGTTCATGTCGTTGACGCCGTCAATCAACACGAAGCCCGGCTCGGCAAAATCATAAGTGGAACTCATGATGACGTCCCACAGCCGTCGTGCCGGCAACGTTTTGTATACCTTGCAGGCCACCCGGCCGTCATCGTCGGTCAGGTAACCCTCGGTGATCGGCCAGTCGCGCCAAACGACCTGCTCAGGGTTTTCCAGATCGACGTTGTCGGACTCAATCTGCCGCCGGTCCAGCGGAAAGGACATGATCCAGTCGTCGCCGTTTTGCACCGCGCGCATGAAATCGTCGGTGATCAATAGCGACAGGTTGAATTGCCGCAGCCGCCCGTTTTCGCGCTTGGCGCGGATGAAATCCATGACATCGGGATGGCTGATGTCGAAGGTGCCCATTTGCGCGCCGCGGCGGCCGCCAGCCGACGACACCGTGAAACACATCTTGTCGTAGATATCCATGACCGACAGCGGTCCCGACGTATAGGCGCCGGCGCCGGACACGTAGGCGCCTTTGGGACGCAATGTTGAAAATTCGTAGCCGATGCCGCAACCGGCTTTCAGCGTCAGGCCGGCCTCGTGGACTTTATCGAGAATGTCGTGCATCGAATCACTGATGCTGCCGGACACGGTGCAATTGATTGTCGAGGTCGCCGGTTTGTGCTCGATTGCACCGGCATTGGAAATAATGCGGCCGGCCGGAATAGCGCCTTTGCGCAGCGCCCAGAAAAATGATTCGAACCACTGCTCACGATCGGCTTCGGTTTCAACTTCGGACAGCGCCTTGGCGACCCGCCGGTAGGTGTCGTCCATGGTTTCATCTTTGATGGCGCCGGTTTTTGATTTCAGTCGATACTTTGTATCCCAGATGTCGACCGATGCTTCCTGGAAGGGAATCGCGGACGTGACGGCAGCTTCTCTCTGCGCTGCGGTTTTCATTGTTTGAATCGAACCCCCAACAAACTGTCCTTAACCTGACGGCGTGACGCCGCCTGCCTCATCCCCTGCCAATGAACCAAACGTGCCCGGTAAAACGAAGCCCAATCCCCTTTTTTGCGGCTCTCGATTCCACTACCAAACCCGTTCATCGGCGACCAAATCCGGCCAGACCCCCCTGATCCGGAACCAAAAAAAGCCAAATGGATCGGCACAAGATGTTGTACCGACGAGCGCCTAGATTATGTCTCAGCGCGGGTTCTGTCAAGACTTTCCTTCGTCCCGATTGCTGGGAATGATTTCTTTAAAAACAATAACTTATACATTTCTTGTCTATTTAGACTGGGAAAAATATTGCGCTAGCTTAGAGGTTTTTTTTGACCCCTCAAACCACAATATCTTGTGTTTTGTTGTCCCCAGCTCTTGCAGGTGTTTTCCACAGTTTTCCCACACGCTGAAGCTTGAAAATTGGCCCGCCAACCCCATTACAGAGCCTATGAAAGTCGCCCGTGGTGGTGCGACCGAACACTGAAAAATGCAGGAGACAAAGATCATGAGCGTTATTCGTTACGAACCAACCCGGTACCGGCCGTTCAGCGGGTTCGACCGCCTGTTCGGCACCGGTTTCGTGCCCGGTTTTCCGGCCAATGAGGACAGTGTCAGCGACTGGGTACCGTCGGTGGATATCCAGGAAGAGGACCAGCGCTACGTCGTCCAGGCGGATTTGCCGGGTGTGGCCCCCGAAGATATTGAAGTCACGCTGGAAGACGGGGTCCTGGCCATTCAGGGATCACGATCCGCGGCGAGCGACGAGGAGAAAGAAGGCTATCGCCGCGTCGAGCGCGTGACCGGACGTTTTCACCGTCGCTTCCGCCTGCCGGAAACCACCGATGCAGCCGCCATTTCGGCCATCAACCGCAACGGGGTCCTGGAAGTCAGCATCCCCAAGCAGGAAAAGCTGCAGCCTCAGCGCATTGAGGTCCAAGCGTCCTGATCCAAGCCGGACAATAACGATAAGAGAACGCAGCGGCGGGCGGAACCTTTCGCCCGCTGCTGCTGTCCTTTACGAAACCCGCTATCATTCCGGGTCGCATTCCCATTCCACGCACAAGGTTGAATAGATGAATCAAGTTTTGTCCCGGCTCTGCCCGGGAGTACTGGCCGCTGTTGTCATATCGGTTAACGCTTTTGCCCAACTGCCGGCAAAAGTTGGGGACCAGGAGGTGCCGAGCCTGGCACCGTTGGTCAGTCGAACCTCACCCGCGGTCGTCAACATCGCCACCCAGGGCACGGTCACGGCGTCACGTAACCCGATGATGGACGATCCATTTTTCCGGCGCTTTTTCGGGGTGCCGCAGGAACGCGAGCGGCAGGTCCGCAGCGCGGGTTCCGGTGTTATCGTCGATGCGAAGAAAGGCTATGTCCTGACCAATCACCACGTCATTGAGAACGCCGATCAGATCGAGGTCGTGCTCGATGACGATCGCTCGCTGCAGGCGACCGTGGTGGGATCGGACCCGGGCACCGATATCGCCGTGCTGTTACTGGAAGAATACGACAACCTCGTGGACATGCCACTGGGTGATTCCGAGGAACTACAGGTCGGCGATTTCGTGGTCGCCATCGGCAATCCATTTGGTCTGCAGCACACCGTGACTTCGGGCATCGTCAGCGCACTGGGCCGCCACGGCATCAGCCGTGACGGCTACGAGGATTTTATTCAGACCGATGCGTCAATTAATCCCGGCAACTCGGGCGGCGCGTTAATCAATTTGAAGGGCGAACTTGTCGGCATCAACTCGGCGATTTTCAGCAGCAGTGGCGGCAATATCGGCATCGGGTTCGCGATACCGGTGAACATCGCCAAAGCGATCATGGAACAGATCCTCGAGTTCGGCGAGGTGCGTCGTGGTCTGCTCGGCGTCAGCATCAGTGATTTCAATGCCGAAACTGCCAAGGCCATCGGCGTCGAAGCAACCCAGGGCGCGCTGGTTCAGGAGATCGTGCCGGGCTCCGCCGCAGAAAAGGCCGGCGTCGAGGTCGGCGATGTCATCGTTTCGGTCAACGGTGTAACGATCACGGACGCCGCGGACCTGCGTCCCACCATTGGTCTCAAACGTAGCGGTGAGACGGTCAAACTGATCCTGATTCGTGACGGTGATCGCGAAACGGTAACCGCTATGTTGGACGAACTCGACATGAACCCGGTCATGGCGGCCGGGGAACTGCATCCGGGACTGGCCGGTGCACAATTTTCCACCTACCACGGCGATGCCGAAAACTACAGCGGCAGCGGTGTGATGGTAGACAACGTCGATGCCGGCAGCCCGGCAGCGCTCAGTGGACTGCGGACAAGTGACATCATCACGTCGTTGAACCGGCAGCAGGTAAGCTCCGTTAAGGAATTGCGCGAGATTGCCGAGGACCAGAACCTGTTGCTGCTGCGAATTCAACGCGGTAACCGTACATTGTTGTTACAGATTCGCTGACCGACAAGCGACCCTGGAAGCAGCGGCTCGGGCAGGCATGCGGGCGCGGCGTGCCGCGCTTTAACTCTGGTGTTGCTATTCGGGCGTGCCAGCTAACGCCAGCAAGGCATCGCGTCGTTCGTCCGCATCCAATTCGCCCAGTGCCATGGCGCGCTGATAAAACTCCTCCAGGTCGCCGCCGCTTTCACGAAGCAGGGCCGAAAATGCCGGCACGTAGTCCTCGTAGACGGACACCGCAGCGAGACTGGCATTATTGACCGGCCCACTGAACCAACCGGAGAACGGGGCCGGCCCGGCCCAATCCGCACTGAGCTCAGCGTAGTCCGCACGCAGCGCTTCAACAATTGCCGCCTTGGCTGCACGCAGTTCGATATCGGTCTGATCCGAGGCATACAGCGCCTCAAATTCGCTCCGCGTGCTTGCAATCAGCGCCCGCACTTCCTCGTGCCGCGCCAACCCCTGCCGATAGACGGCGACGGCCGCCGGACCCTCGCCTGATTCAATCCAGCGCGTCATCCCAACTTGCTCGATCAGGGTGGCAAAGCTTTCGTTGAATTGCGTGTCACCTTTGACATACAGCTCTTGGTGCGCCAGTTCGTGAAACAACAAGCCAACCAGGCGCTGATCGCCCATGCCCAACATGGTATTCAGCAGGGGATCGTCAAATCGCCCCAGCGTCGAGTACGCTGCCACGCCACCGACAAAAATGTCCGCGCCGTTGTCGGCGAGCTTCGCCGCAAACTCATGGGCAGCGGTTTCATGAAAATACCCGCGGTAGGCCAGGCAGCCAACCACCGGGAAACACCAGGTCTGCGGTTCCAGTGAGAACTCCGGCGCGGCAAACACATTCCAGACGATGTAGCGCCGTTCCAGATCGGCATATTCGGTGTAGCTGCCGTTCGCCGGCAGCAACAATTGATCCTCTGCAAACGCGAGCGCGGTACCGGCCAGTTCGAGTTTCAAACGCAACTCCGGGCTCGTGTCGGGATCAGCCAGCACCGCATCCACCGGCTCACGCGCGCGCATCAACTGGAACTGCCCACGGGCCGCTTGCAGGTAATAACCCGCCTCGCAGCCTCCCAGCAGCGCCAGCAATGCGCTGGCACCCAAAACTGTGCAAACAGACCTGGTTCTGCTGATCCACGTGACCGCAGCCATAAGGGCTACAATGATTCCAGGCAGAGTTATCTTGTCGGGGGCGCGGTCCGTGACAAGCAATTGGGTTTGCCGGTCCGGGAAAAAGACTGGGTCGTCGTGGGTGGCGCCGGTGAGGCAC
>JAUWKW010000199.1 GCA_030614035.1 Chromatiales bacterium
CGCATTCGACGCGATGAACTATGCGAATTCGCCGCGGACGATGTTTCTCGATGGTGGCCTCGTCAACAATTCGTCGATTCCGTTTCCCGAAAGTGGACTAGGCGCGATGCTGCTGTATGAACCCGTCGACAAAGTCTACGTCGCTGGCGGTGCGATTCCGTCCGATTCGAAGGAATACGAGTGGGACAACCCGTTCGGCAGCGATAGTGTCTGGCTGTATACGGCTGAAACCGGGACGGTTGTCGATGTCGGCGCGGACGACCGGCCCGGGCACTACTATGCCGGCGTCTGGAGCGGCGAGTTCGTTAACGCGCAACGCGGCAAGGGCGTCTACGTCGGTGCTTCGCAATTGTTGATCAGCAAGGATGGCAGTCAGCAAAACGGGCTCGGCGCCTTCTTTCGCTACGGCTACGCACAGGATCATCCGAAAGGAATCGAGCATTTCTTCAGTTTCGGCGGCCAGTATCGCGGCCTGTTGAAAAACCTCGATCGGGTCGTCGGGATCGGTTGGGCGCAGGCCTTTACCGATGGCCCGGGCTTCACGGCGTCCTACGAAGGCATACTCGAGGTCTACTATCGCGGGCGCTTCGCACCGGCCTGGCTGCACCTGACGCCGCATATTCAGTACGTCGTGAACCCGGGCTCGCAGGATATTTCGAATGCCTGGACGCTGGGTTTGCGCGTGCAGGTCACGTTCTGAGGGCGATGTTTGCTGTGCTGGTTTCGACAGAGGCAATGAACTGAACGATAATGGGATGGCCCGTTAGGCGCAGAACCAACAACAATTAAAGGCACTGGCGGGGTAATTCATTGAACGCGATAGATAGTGTGCTCGGCAGGCCGCTGTTCAGCATCGGCGACACGCAAACAACGGTCGGCTTGTTGCTTGAGGCACCACAGCGGCATAGCGCAATACTACGTTTACTCGGTACCGCCTCTCCATAGGAATTCGTTAGCGTAGTGAGGTCCTTGACAATGTATGGACCGTTTTTACGCACTCGATGGCGGGAAGCTGGCTTATTTGTTCTTGTGACACACTACACTCCAAATACCGGCACCTATAGCCACATATCTGGGCCGTGGATCCATGCGCTACTTCAGAACGTCGTCACGACGTAGACGGCTGGCCCGAAGTACTCAAACTCAAACTTGCCGTTCAGCTCCGACCCTTGCGCTTCGACATCGACATTAAAATATCTAACGCCCGCGCCGAAGCCCCAATGTCGCCAAGGATACCAGGCAATATCGGCGTCGATTTCGACGAGGCTGCCGTCGATATTATCGAGTTCGATGGCAAAGCCGATGACTTCAAACCGGGCTCCGATCGTCGGGGTGATCGCATACCTGAACGAGCCCCCGAAATGTGGCAGCGGCGCTGTGATATCTTCCGATTCGCCAGGCGGCGTTTGACCTCCGGGGCAGCCGGGCGGCATCTGACCCAAGCTGACGTCGCATACGGCACCGGCGAGCTGCAGGTTTGCCGACATATCCGCGACATGCAGCCCGGCTTTGAGCGCGATGTCCATGCGGTCGGTGCGCACCACTGAGAATCCATACGTCAGGCGGCCGATGCTGATATCGAACGTGGTATTGATCGATCCGCTCTCGATGATCAGGTCGCCGACCTCGATCGGGTCGGGGATGAGATTGATGAATCCGTCTCGATCCAGACTGAAAAACTCCATTTCAAGCGAATTGCGTCGGGAAATATGCCATGCCGCGCCACCCCAGAGCACGGAGCTGGTGTTCTCGATACCGAGCAGGTTTTCGACGTCGATGGGCGGTGGCTTCACAATTGAACCGTTTATCGTGATCTCCGAATTGACGTCGGGGAAGAAACCGCCAAGGTAAATTCGGAAGCGGTCATCGAAACGCTCGGATTTGCCGTCATCCTGCGCCTGGACTGGCGGCACAAACGCAATGATCAGAAACAGGCACGACGGGAAAAAGATTGATTTGCGCATGATGTAAATCCTCCGGGAGTTTTCTTCTAATGTCGACCCGATATTTCCGGATAGTATAAGTTACGTTTACGCGAAAGCAATTCTTGCTGGTTTGGTTAGAAACGAAAGAGCGCGCCCAGTGCGGGTCCGCTGACATTGAAGTCGTTGATGAGGCTATCCGATTCAAATTCCCAGTCGAGGTGCCGATATACGAGCGCTATATCCGCCCACTTGGCCGCCTGGAAGCTGACGCCCGCTAAAGTGGCCAAGCACTGTCTGCGGTGGGCAGTGTCCTGAGTGTCCGCTTTCGACCCATAGCGGACATTCCCAGCCAGCACCCATCCTCGGACACCAAGGCGTGTAGGACTAAAGTCCAATGGTCAGCCTTTTGGGCGGGGCATACCCATATTGGGCTGTGGCGAAAAGGCGCCGGATCTATTTATGTGAATCACCCAGTTATTAGACTCGATTACCTCCTGCGACGACGTGCAGACTTTCCTTACTGAAAATCGTTTGTTTCAAGGGAGCCACTGTGGGTCGAAATCCTCGTGTTTTTGTACCTGGATTGCCTCACCACGTCGTCCAAAGGGGGCGCAGCCACCGGAAGCATTTGCCCAGGTTTTCAGCAAGCTTGAAAGCTGAGTGTGCGGATCAGTCCGCGGTCGCGGGACAGCCAGAAAAATAAAAAGGCGGGAGCATAGCCCCCGCCTCGATAGCGTACAAACCTGTAACCACAGGTTTGCCGGCTGAATTAATCAGCGCTTTCTGCCGGCTTTCCGCTTTGTCTTCTTTTTCGCTTTCTTCTTTGTTTTCCTTTTTGCCTTCTTTTTAGTCTTTTTCTTCTTAGCAGCGGCTTTTGCCTTCTTCTTGTGACTGGCAACCTGCTTCTTCAGCTTACGTACCTCCGCTACGGATTTCTTCTTGGCGCTGGCCAGTTTCTTCTTCAGCGCCTTCATATCCTTGGCGTGTTGCTTCCGGATTTTTGCTAACGTCGAAACCTTTTTCTTTTTGGTTTTCCTCTTTTTTGCGGCAGCCATAATGACCTCCTTATGGATTACATACGTCGGGACTCAGTAATGATCGTGTCTAAAAAGAGAAAACGGCAAACACAGTGGGGCCGTAATAATAGAATTCAAATTCCCCGTCCAGAGTACCGCCGTTGTGCTCAACAATCCACCAGAAAATACCGGTAGCCGATTCCCAGTCCGGCGTGCTCCCATGGCGTCCATGCGATGTCCGCGCCTGCGGTGGGCAGTGTCCTGGTCTCCGCTTTCGACCCAAAGCGGACCCGCCAATACGTCTAGAATTTACTTAAAAAAGTCGCGCTAAGTTTGAACTTGTGAATATAATGCGATGTCTGGTTTCGACCCAAAGCGGACATTCGAGCGACCAGAGTCACACTTCTCGTGATTGAAATGTCCAGGCATCTATAATAGTTTGCAGCGAAGGCAGCTCCGACAAAAAACGCCAATAAAAGGAGACATTGCGATTAGCTATTCCTGTGCTGCTACGGTGGTCTCGTTTCTGTTCTGGCTGGCCTTGTCTCCGGTCGTTCATGCGGATTCAGATGAAAACGGCTCCGAGCATGAATATGAGCGGAACTTGGTGGCTGTTTATGTTGGCGTGACGAATGAAGATCGGCGTGACAATGGCCTCGCACTGGGCATTGAATACGAAAGGCGGCTCACCCAGGCTTTTGGTGTCGGTGTTCTGGCTGAGCACACATTTG
>JAUWKW010000099.1 GCA_030614035.1 Chromatiales bacterium
CGCATTCCCCGCCGGGATGGTGTCGTTCGATTCTTTTGCACTGCCCTGCTAAATCTCCATTAATTAGTGCTTTTTCCGGCGGGTCCGCTTTTCCAATTAAACCTGCTAATTCGGAAAAGGGCCTGTTCTCTGCCTCCGCTGCGGGGCTATCAGCGGCCTGCTCATAAACTGCCACAAGGTCGCCGCAATCCTTGCTCTGATCATGAATCGGGGCCAGCGGCATCGCACTCAGAATTTCATCCTCGATAACCGTGGCTAGCTGCAATCCGTGTTCGTCAACCAGTACCGTGTCAATAGTATCTTCGATTTCATCCAACTGGGCATCGCCGGCCCGTACCTGCAACTCGAACGCGTTGTCCACGCTCCAAGTCAGTGCCTCCAGGCAACGCTGACATTCGAGTTCTATAGTGCCGTTAACCGCAACTTTGATTCCGGGGACATTGGCGCCCAGCTTGTTAAATTCAACCCGCACATCCAGTTTCTCTGGAGTGTCACCGCCGTTCCCATGCGATAAGCGCGCCAGGCGTGGCAAGTCTGCAACCGCAAGCGTCTCGTTCAGGGTCACGCCCCGGGCGATGAAATCGTTGAGCTGCGCAACCCCGATGTACTCGGCGAGCATAACCGGTCTATGATAGATGTCGTGAAAAGTCCTGTCAAAATCACCGCTGATTCCCGGCTATCACGGCAGCTGTCAGTTCCCGGAATTGCGGAGGCTGCAGCCGTTCCGCCAACTCCAGATCGCGATGGCTGAATCACCCCACAGGATCGTATTAGCGTCCCGCTCCCCATATCGCCGGAAATTGTTGCAAAAGCTGGTCCCGGCTTTCGATACGGTGGTCCCCGCTGTCGAGGAAGCGCCGGTAGATGGCGAAACTCCGGCACAGATGGCGCTGCGTCTATCGCAAGCGAAAGCGAAAGCAGTGGCTGCAATTCACTCGCACGCTACGGTCATCGGTGGGGACCAGGTTGCCTCCCTGGATAGTCGCGTTATCGGAAAACCGGGTGACCATGCGACAGCGGTACAGCAGCTAACTGATTGTTCGGCGCAGGCCGTCGAGTTTCATACCGGTGTCTGCGTAATTGCAGCCAACGGCTTCACGGAGTCGTACGTCGACAAATCGATCGTATTTTTCCGCCAACTGAGCGGTGACCTTATAGAGCGCTACCTGCGCAAAGAGCAGCCCTACGACTGTGCCGGCAGCTTCAAGGCCGAGCAGCTTGGTGTCATTTTGTTCGAGCGCATTGAAACCAGCGACCCGGCGGCAATACAGGGTTTACCGATGATCTGGCTGGCGGCTTGCCTGGGCCGCGCTGGAATTGAATTGCTTTAAGGATTCTGCTTAGCGCTTTTTTCCTTCTCTCCCTCAAGACGCGCAAGAGCGGCTTGCAGCTCGTCTTCCAACGGTGATTCGACTGTGATTTCCATCTCGCGGCTTGGGCTTTGGAATTTCAATACTGTTGCATGCAGGAAGAGTCGCTCGAGCCCCAGTTTTTTCTCCAGTGAGTAGTCCTCACTGCCATAGCGACGATCACCAAGCACCGGGTGGCCGATGCTCTCCGTATGCACCCGAATTTGATGGGTACGGCCTGTCAGCAACTGAGCGTTGACCAATGTCGCTTGATCAAATCTGACTTGCGGTTCGATTCGCGTCATGGCTGACTTACCATCCTTATCTACCCGCACGTGACGCTCACCGCCTTTTCTATGTTCGGTATACAGCGGCGAATCGACAGTGCGCGGCCCGCCATTCCAGTGCCCGGCCAATAGCGCTATGTAGGTCTTGCCGACTTCGCCTTCACGAAACATCTGGTGCAACTTCCTGAGACTGCTGCGACGCTTAGCAACCAGCAAGCAGCCACTTGTGTCGCGATCCAGCCGATGCGCCAGCTCAAGACAGCTCGAATGCGGCATGGCTGCCCGGAGCAACTCGATCGCCCCAAAACTAATCCCGCTGCCGCCATGGACCGCCAAACCAGCGGGTTTGTCGAGAACCAGCAGATCATCGTCGTCATAAATGACACGTTCAGTAATCCACCGTGAGTCCGCTGGCCGTGGACGGGCGCGGGAACCCTTATCGAATAGGGCGATCGGGGGCACACGCACCACATCACCTGGTACGAGGCGATAGCCGGGTTTGGCGCGCCGTTTGTTGACCCGAACCTCGCCGCTGCGGATCATTCGATAGACGCGGGGCCTGGGCAATCCCTTGAGTTGGCTCAGCAGGAAATTGTCCAGTCGTCGCTGAGCAGAATCGCTATCGACTGTGATCTGCCTCACAGGTTGCATATTTTTATGGTCCGGCATTCGCAGACAGGCTCCTGAACTGGGGATCGGTGGATTGATGCGGGCCGCAGGCGCTGATATATTACCCCCTACACACTTAGGGTGTGTCGCGTATTGCGATACCGCAATCGTTGTCAATTTCGCCGCGGCCGCACGAGCGGTCGCCCATTTTTCGACCTGCAGAGCAGGTTGTCGATCGGCCACCTGGCTGACGGAGCAACAGCTTAATCACTAACCAATTGGACCGCCGAATGGGAGCAGTTTGTCACATAGAAACGGTTAACCCGCGCCTATCCAGGCGCCGGGATACGGTCGGTTCTCCGCACGAGAACCGGCCCAAAATCGGCCTGTGCAAACACCCAAGGCCCGTTGCGCCAGGTGCCCCGGAAAGGAATTACTTAGGGGCTTATGAAAAGAATGCTTATCAATGCAACTCAGGAAGAGGAGTTGCGGGTAGCCATCGTCGATGGCCAGAAACTTCACGATCTTGATATCGAGTTAGCATCAAGAGAACAGAAAAAAGCGAATATCTACAAGGGTAAAATTACCCGCATCGAGCCGAGTCTCGATGCCGCTTTTGTAGATTACGGCGCGGAACGTCACGGCTTTTTGCCGCTGAAAGAAATATCCCGCGAGTACTTCGTGGAAGAGCCCAATTCGGGCGAACGAATCAACATCAAGAAAGTTCTCAATGAAGGTCAGGACATCGTTGTCCAGATCGACAAAGAGGAACGCGGCAACAAGGGCGCAGCGCTCTCAACATTTATAAGTCTCGCCGGCCGATTCATCGTGCTGATGCCCAATAACCCCCGCGGGGGTGGCGTATCGCGACGAATCACCGGAGAGGAGCGTGACCAGGTTCGTGACGCTATTCGGGACATGGATGTCGAGCGCGGTATGAGTGTCATCATTCGAACCGCCGGTATCGGACGGAGTCTCGAAGAACTTAACTGGGATCTCGACTACCTGAAGGGTATTTGGGAAAACATCAAAGAAGTTGTGCTATCCAAGGCTTCGCCGTTCCTGATCTTCCAGGACAGCAGTCCGATCGTGCGCGCGCTGCGTGACCCCCTGGCCAAGGATATCGCTGAGATTCTTATCGACGATGAGAGCATCTACGAGGAAGCGCGTCAGTTCATGGAACACGCGATGCCGCATAACCTGCCCAAGTTGCGACGGTATGAAGACGAGGTGCCACTGTTTACGCGATTCCAGATCGAAAGCCAGATCGAATCAGCGTACGCGCATAAAGTGAACCTGCCGTCCGGAGGCAGCCTGGTTATCGACCACACCGAGGCACTGGTATCAATCGATATCAATTCGGCTCGAGCGACCAAGGGCCAGGACATCGAAGCGACGGCCCTGACGACAAATCTGGAGGCTGCCGATGAAACGGCCCGCCAGTGCCGACTTCGCGACCTCGGTGGCTTGCTGGTCATCGATTTCATCGACATGGGACCACACCGGAACCAGCGTGATGTTGAGAATCGACTGCGTGACGCGGTGCGCGTTGATCGAGCTCGGGTGCAAATCGGCCGCATTTCCAGATTTGGGCTGCTCGAGATGTCCCGGCAACGGCTGCGGCCATCGCTGGGAGAATCTGCACATCAGGTCTGCCCGCGTTGCAACGGCTCTGGCAGCGTGCGCAGCGTCGATTCGCTCGCGCTGGCAATCCTGAGATTACTGGGAGAGGAAACCCGCAAGGAACGAACCACCAAAGTCATCGCCGAGCTTCCTGTGAACGTTGCCACGTTCCTGTTGAATGAAAAGCGTGACTGGATCCAGCACATTGAGGAACGTGACGAAGTGCAGTTGTTGCTGGTCGCCAATCCGGCCCTGGAAACTCCGAATTACTCCATCCGCAGAGTCAGGGATGATCAAACTGTCCTGCCCGAAAATACCGGCGCGAGCTATACGCTGCTATCGCAGGAAGAAAGCCTGGGCGAAGATGCCTTGGTTGTATCGACCAAGCAGAACAAGGAAACACCGGCAATCACGGACGTCGTGCCCAAAACGCCGGCTCCGAGACCGAAACCAACGCAAGCCAGGTCTAAGGCTAAATCAGCTCCGAAGGAAGGACTGCTGGCGCGCCTAGGATCGTGGCTGGGAAGCGGCAACGAGGCTGAAAAACCTGATGCCGATCGACCAGCCCAAGCGCGCAAAGCCCATTCCGGTGAACGCCGCAAGAGCCCCGGTGGGCAACGGCGCGGCCGCGGACGTCGGAGCAGAACCCGTCGCGATGACCGGCCACGTCAGGACAGCGGACCAAAATCTTCGGATCACCGAGCCGCCACGTCCAAATCAGCAAATCGCACGGCTGAAGCAGGTGATAACAGCGGGCAACCGCCTCGCCGGAAGCGGCGACGCCGGCGCCCATCGGAAGCTAACGCGAATCAGGCCGGCACGAAGAAAGGCGCTGTGGACGAGCCGGATCAGCGCGAGGCAACCGGCGCAGCGGCGTCGCAGGCGTCTGAGAAACCCGCTCGTGACGCTGCCCGCAAAGACAACCGCCCGGCAGACCTGCCCGAGCCATCGGCCGGTAATGCACAGGCCGAGGAGCCGCGCGAGAGCAGCCGCGATACCCACACGGATCGGCGCGATGACGACAAGCCAGCCCCGAGATCAGCTGGCCCAGCCAACAAGCCGGCAGAAAAACCAAGTGAATCGAGTGTGCCATCCGCATCTGAAGACCGGCCGGAGCCCGGCAATGAAGCAAGTCCCGGCCGCCGTCTGCCCTGGGAGACACCCGCGGGTGACACATCCGGTGACAGTTACACGGTTTGGTCTTCCGGTCCGAGCGGCGGAGACGCTTCGCCGAACAAAGGGCCGGGACGCGATGACTGACAAGCAACGGCGTTGAACTAACGCCTCGGGGCCTTCGACTCGATCAACTGCTCGAGTTCCCGCAGCAGTCCGCGCCCGGCATTTTCCAGCAAATCAAGTACCTGTTCGAATCCGGCCGGGCCGCCGTAGTACGGATCCGGCACGTTCCGGTTTGACGGCTGCTCGGCGAACTCCATCAGCAACCGAATCTTTGCGTGGTATTTTCCCGGACTTCGATCCTGTAGCGTCACGAGATTCAGTTCATCCATTGCCAGTATGTAGTCATAGAGCACGAAATCCTCGTCGTGAACAGTCCGGGCGCGCAGATCCGAGATTTCAACACCACGACGACTGGCGGCTTCCGTGGCGCGGCTGTCCGGCGGCTGGCCGACATGCCAGTCACCTGTTCCGGCTGAATCGAGTTCGATCGACAGATCTGCCGGGTGATCCTCCAGCATTTTCCGGAACACGCCATGCGCGGTCGGTGAGCGGCAAATGTTACCCATGCAAACAAACAGGACTCGGATCATTCTGAGCAGCTCCGTTGTCGTTTCAGCCGATTGGACCAGTCACGTCGGCAGCCAATATTTCCTCCACTCGAATCAGGTCCGCTTCGGTGTCGACGTCCGGGCCGTGTTGTTCGGCTGCCAACTCAACGCGTATCTCCATGCCTAGCCACAGCGCCCTTAGCTGTTCTAGTTGTTCCAGACGCTCCAGTTCGCAGGGCTCTGTGCTGCTCAGCTGTTCCAACGCACTCGCCCGATAGGCATACAGCCCGATATGGCGCCGGGCAATGGACCAGCCGCTGTCGCGGCTCGCCGCGTGCGAGTCAGATGGAATCGCCGCGCGGCTAAAATACAATGCTCGCCCCGCTTCATCACAAACGACCTTGAC
>JAUWKW010000209.1 GCA_030614035.1 Chromatiales bacterium
GCGCAATCGACAACGTGCAGCAATAATCTCGCGTTGACGGTTTCCTCGAGAGTAGAGTGAAACGCAGCGATCAACTCATGCGGTATGTCCCGGATGAAGCCCACCGTATCGGTGATTACGATCGTCGTATCGTCAGGCAAAAACACTTTTCGCAAAGTAGGATCAAGTGTCGCGAACAACTGGTCAGCAACTTCGACCGAAGCTCCGGAAAGACGATTGAACAACGAAGATTTACCGGCATTTGTATACCCGACCAGTGACACGGACGGTACCTCTCGCTTACGCCGATAATGCCGTCCCTGCCCGCGCTGCCGGGCGAGCCGATCCAACCGCCGGTTCAACTGCTTGATACGCCGCCCTATCAGGCGCCGATCAGTCTCCAGCTGGGTTTCACCCGGCCCGCGCAAACCGATGCCGCCCTTCTGACGCTCAAGGTGGGTCCAGCCACGGACCAGGCGGGTCGACAGATGGACCAGTTGCGCCAGCTCAACCTGCAACTTACCCGCCGCAGTGCGGGCACGCTGGGCAAAAATATCCAGAATCAAACCGGTCCGGTCAACGACCCGGCAGTCCAACGCGCGCTCGAGGTTGAGTTCCTGACGCGGCGTAAGCTCGTGATCGACCAGCACGAGGTCCGCCTGGGACTGGCGGATTACCTCCCCGAGTTCATCGACCTTGCCTTTGCCAACCAGAAAACGCGGGTTTGCGCTGCGGCGATTTGAAGCAATGCGCGCGACAACTTCAGCGTCGGCGGAAGTTGCCAGTGCCTCGAATTCCTGTTGATCTTCCCGACCGCCGGCACGCCCAAGATTGACATCCAGAAGAACTGCGCGTTCGCCGCGGCGTGGTCGATCAAACAATCACTGGCTCCACTCGTTCCGTCCGTGGAATCGTCGACGCAGGAGGACCACCATACCGGTTGGTATCAGTCCTCGGCTCCTTCATCGCCGTGCTGCAGTTGAACCGCACGGCCCGGCACGACGGTCGATATCGCGTGCTTATAAACCATCTGGCTGACACTATTATTAAGCAGCACCACAAACTGATCGAATGAATCGATGGTTCCCTGCAGCTTGATGCCGTTCACGAGGTAAATAGAAACCGGAACCTTTTCCTTGCGAAGAGTATTCAGAAATGGGTCTTGCAAAGTTTGCCCCTTTGCCATTTTCGACTCCTGGCTTGTTGTTTTCGTTGATTTGACGTCGTTAATGAGACCGGCAAACGGCGGTCACAGCTTTCACCACGGACCGATTCTAGCCGCTTATGCGGACGGTTGCACGAAACTCTTTTCGCCACTCAACAGAGAATGGACACGGTGGAGGGTGTCTTCCGCCATGCAATTGACCTCAAGCAGGCCCGGCTCCGTGCGCAGCCAGGACAACTGGCGCTTGGCTAACCTGCGTGTCGCGACAATTGCCCGCCGCTCCGCTTCCTCTATACTGATCTCGTCACGGAGGTGTTGCACGATCTGGCGGTATCCGACGGCACGCATCGATGCCGCATCCTCGGTCATCAAGGCATGCCCGAGCAACCCCGCAACTTCCTCTACAAGACCACAATCCATCATCCTACGGAACCGCGATTCGATTCGGCGATGTAGCGTCGCCCGGTCTGCCGGAATCAGCCCGATACTGCAAAACCGATAATCGTGATCCGGTTCGGTCAGCCGTTGAAGCTCTGACAATGGTTCGCCGGTCAGACGGTACACCTCCAGCGCGCGCTGAATCCGCTGCGCATCGGCAGGTTCGATGCGACTTGCTGCGGTGGGGTCAACCCGGCACAGTTCGTCATGCAGCGCGGGCCAGCCTTTGTCGGCAGCTTCGCGGTCAATCTCGGCCCGCAGGGTCGGATCAGCTTTGGGCAGCGGCGCAAGACCAGCTTGCAGTACATGAAAGTAGAGCATGGTGCCGCCCACCAACAACGGAATTTGACCGGCGGCGATGATGTCGCGCATCGCCGCGAGCGCATCCTGCCGAAAATCACCGGCCGAGTAAGTTTCCCACGGATCTCGAATATCAATCAGCCGATGCGGCGCCTGCGCCAAAATCGGTGGAGCCGGTTTGGCCGTGCCGATATCCATGCCCCGATAGACGAGCGCAGAATCCACGCTGATGATCTGAAACGGCAACTCGCGGACCAATTCCTGGGCAACAGCGGTTTTGCCCGCGGCCGTCGGGCCCTTCAGACAGACGGCGAGCGGACGCACATCGCTAGCCACCGCTTGCGTCCCCTAACGACCCCGCCGAAACAGGCGATCCAGGTCCTGCATTTGAAATTGGGTCCAGGTAGGCCGACCATGATTGCACTGGTCACTACGCTCCGTGCTTTCCATTTCGCGCAACAGCGCGTTCATTTCCTCCAGCGTCAATTTTCGGTTCGCCCGGACGGAACCGTGACAGGCCATGGTGGCGAGCATATCGGCCTGCGCCGACTCTATTCGGATGCTTTCGCCGATGTCGGCCAATTCACTGAGCACATCGCGCAACAGGGCCTCGACATCGGCGTGCGCCAGCAGTGTCGGCACTTGACGCACAGCGACCGTCGTCGGCCCGGTTCGGTCCGCCTCGATCCCCAGCCGCAAAAACGCTTCCTGGTGGGCCTCAACCAAGTCCGTCTCGGAGGCCGACAGTTGCACGGTCAGCGGTATCAGCAACCGCTGTTTGCGCAAATCACCGGCAGCTATCGCCGTCTTAAGCTTCTCGTAGGTCACCCGCTCATGGGCGGCGTGTGCGTCGACAATGATCAGGCCCTGCGCGTTGATGGCAAGAATGTAAACCCCGTGTAGATGCGCAATTGCATAGCCCAGCGGTGGCACAGCGTCCGGGGATCCAGTGGCAGGGCCAACATCGGTGCCGGGCAACGTTGCCAGGGCCGCATAACTTGCCATCTGTTCACGCAGGCTGGCTGGCGACCGCTGAAACCCGAGCGAGGACTGGTCCGACAGCGCACCCACCGGTGTAGCCGGCGCTGACCGGGCATCGGTTGCGTCGGGCCGCGTATCAGCCAGCGCCGCTTCGACCGTATGGCGAATGAAGGCGTGGACGGAGCCACTGGCACGGAACCTTACCTCTTGTTTTGCCGGATGCGCGTTGACGTCGACGCGCGCGGGATCGATTTCCAGATACAACACGTAGGCAGGCTGCCGGCCGTGCGCAAGCACGTCCCGGTAGCCCGCACGAACGGCGTGGCTGACCAGCTTGTCCCGTATTGCACGCCCGTTGAGAAAAAAGAATTGAAGATCTGACTGGCTGCGGGAGAAAGTGGGTTGAGCAATCCACCCCCTGAGCGACATTCCGCCCACTTCGCGCTCCAGGTACCGGGCATGCTCAACGAATTCCGCGCCGCAAACCTCGGCAATGCGGGCCTGTTGCTCAGCCAGGTTGGTCGCCGGCGCCAAATCCAGGACCGGCTTGCGGTTGTGGGTAACCTGAAACCCGACCGAAAACCGGCTCAGGGCGAGCCGACGGGTAATGCGATCGACGTGCATATACTCGGTGCGTTCCGTTTTCAGGAATCGCCGACGTGCGGGCGTGTTGTAAAACAGGTCCCGCACTTCAACCGAAGTGCC
>JAUWKW010000114.1 GCA_030614035.1 Chromatiales bacterium
ACGGGCGGGGTCGACGCCTATGCCGTCATCGATACGGCCGGGAAACAGGTCGACTTGCGGCCAGGCGCATTCGTTTCCGTCGCATTGTTGGATAGACGGTTCGCCGACGTGCTCGAGGCACCCGAAAGCGCCTTATATGGCGAAGACGTTGTCTATGTTATCCAGGATGGGCGACTGTCAGAGCGCCGAATCGACATCCAAGGTTATGCCGGTAACAACATCTTGTTTACTGCACTCGGTGACACTCAAATCGAAGATGGCGACTTGATCGTGACGACCCAAATCCGAGAAGGTGGCACCGGCGCCAGGGTCGACGTGCGCTGATGGACCTGCAATCGCGCGGCATCATCAATACCTTTGCCCGACACCCGGTGGCAGGGAACCTGATGATGATGCTGATGCTGCTGTTTGGCGTTTACGGGCTCGCCTCGCTAAACCGGCAGGTCATGCCCGACTTTACTATGAACGTCATCTCGATTGACGTCGAATGGCCGGGCGCCAGTCCACAAGACGTTGAGTCCAACGTCATAGGGGCAATAGAGCGAGAGATTCGATTTCTCAACAACGTAAGGCGCGTCGATGCGATGGCCTTCGAAGATCGGGCCGGAGTCAAGGTCAAATTCGAAGACGGCGCCGATATGTCGAAGGCGCTGACCGATGTCCAGGCAGCGATCGCGAGGATAACGACTTTTCCGTCCGATATAGAGCGGCCGGTCATCAGCCAGGTTGAAGAATCTGACAAAGTGTGCCGGCTCGAAATCGCCGGACCGTTCCCGGAGGAGTCGCTCAAGGTAATCGCCAGGCAGATTCGCGATGACATCCTTAACCTGGGTCTTGCCAGCGTCACGCTGGATGGTGTCAGGAATTCCGAGATCTGGGCAGAGGTTCCGGATTCGGTCCTGCGGCAACTGGATCTGACGGTCAACGACATTGCTTTGCGGATCAGTCAGGCCAGCCTGGACCTGCCATCGGGCAGTATCGAGAGCGGTGGCGTATCCAGGCAGATTCGCAGCGAGGGCCTGGCCCGGACCGCGGCCGAGGTCGGCGAGATCGAGATCGTATCGAAACAGACCGGAGAGAAGCTGCGGCTGAAGGACATTGCCAGGATCTATGACACTTTCGAGGAAGGCTCCATTTCGCGGGTGCTGGACGGCTACACGTCGATCGGGCTGATCGTGCGGCGCACCAGGGGCGTGGATTCGATTGATTCCCAACGAATTGTGACTCAATACGTCGATGAACTGCGCCAAGAGCTACCGCCAACCCTGCAGATCGACATGTTCGACGTATTTGCCGACACGGCGACTCAAAGGGTGCGAATGCTGCTGTGGAACGGCTTCGGGGGCCTGCTTCTTGTTGTCGCAATCTTGTTTTTATTTCTCAATGGGCGGGTGGCCTTCTGGGTCGCGATGGGAATCCCGATTTCAATTATGGCGACGCTTGGGGGTATGGCCGTTATCGGCCTGACGCTGAACATGATCAGCATGTTCGCAATCATCATGGGGCTCGGCATCATCGTCGATGACGCTATTGTTGTCGCCGAACATACAGAGATGTTGCATCGGCATGGCGTCCCCCCTGAGAAAGCCACCCTGGAGAGCGCCCATACGATGTTCCCGCCGGTCATGGCAGCGTCTCTGACGACGATCGCAGCATTCGCGCCGATCCTGACCATTGGAGACGAGGTTGGCCAGATTCTTCGCGGTCTGCCGTTGACAATCATATTGGTCATTCTCGCCAGCCTCGTCGAATGTTTTCTGGTGTTGCCGATGCACCTGAAGAAGGCAATGCAGAGAATGGATAGCAGGGGTGAAAATAAGCCCAGCAAGTTTCATATCGCGTTTAACCGGTTCCGTGATACACGGGTTAAGAACGCGGTCGCGCGGAGTTTCGATCGACGCTACAGCACGGTGTTCGCGTTTATCTGTATGCTTTTTATTGCGCTCTCAATGCTTGCCACCGGGCGCGTCGGCTTTGAGTTTTTCGCAACTCCGGAAACCGATATCATTTTTGCCAATTTTTCATTCAGCCCCGGTACGCCACGGGAACGTACCCGGGAAATGGTCGCCGAAATGGCTCGTTCTGTTGCTGTTGTAGAAGATCGCTTGACCGACGGTCGCGGCGTACTGGTTCGACACAAGGTCGGGGCGATCGCATCAACTGAGGCTCGTGAAATGGCTCCGGCGATGTACGGGGATCATATCGGCGCTTACACGGTTGAACTCGTCTCCGGCGACAATCGCGACATCAGGAACACAGAATTTATAGAAGCATGGCATGAAGAAGTTCGGCCGCCAGCCGGCATGGAGAAGCTGATAATTTTTGAACTTTCGGCCGGAGGGCCGCCGGGGCGTGACCTCGACATTCGTCTGCACGGCGCGGATCTTGCAACGCTGAAATATGCCGCTATGGAGATACGTGAGGTGCTTGAGAACACTCCGGGAGCGCTGGCCATCGAGGACAACCTGCCCTACGGCAAGCAGGAGATAGTCATGGAACTGACCCCTCTGGGCCGGGCCATGGGGTTTACCACCGAGGCCGTCGCGCGCCAGGTCAGGAACTCATTTGAAGGTGCCATCGCAAAACGATTCTCGCGCGATCAGGAAGAAATCATCGTCCGGGTCAAGTTGGCTGAATCGCCGAATTTTCGAACTTCGATTAGGGATCTCTATCTGCGTGCTTCGGACGGATCCGAGGTGCCGCTGACCGAAGTCGTGTCGTTGAGAACCCAGATTGGCTTTTCGCAAGTGCGTCGTGAGGACGGCCTGCGGCAGGTATCAGTAACCGCTGACGTGGACCATCAAATCGCGACGACGAATCAGTTAATCGCGGAGTTGGCCAGCGGCGCAATCCCGGAGGTGAAACGCAAGTACGGAATAGAGATTGATTTCAAGGGCCGGGCCGAAGAACAAGAGGAAGCGCTTGGGGACACGTCGGTCGCATTGATGATCGCGTTGGCCCTGATATACATCATTCTGGCATGGGTATTCGCAAGCTACACAACGCCGTTTGTCGTGATGTCGATCATACCGTTCGGATTAGTCGGCGCGGTCATCGGTCACTGGGTGATGGGATTCAACCTAAACATGCTCGGTCTGCAGGCGCTGCTGGGATTGTTTGGGGTCATGATCAACGATTCGATCATCCTGGTGTCTGCGATCAATCGGGCCAGGACCCGTGGCGCCGAGCTCAAGGAAGCGATACTCGCCGGGACACGCGAGAGATTGCGTCCGGTTCTGTTGACGACGCTAACGACGATCGGTGGTCTGACCCCGTTGCTGTTCGAGCGTAGCCTGCAGGCACAACTGGTGCAGCCGCTCGCTATCACGTTGATCTTCGGATTGATGTTCTCCATGTTCCTGGTATTGTTTTTTGTACCCGCGATGCTTGGCATAGGGGACGACATGAAGCGCCGGTTCCGCTGGCGCCGGCCGGTGGAGCCGGGGCGTGCAGCAGAAGGCCGTGCCTGACCGCGTGTGTGATCGATCGCTTAGCGCAGGCTACCCGGCGGGTCCGAAGTTGTCGTTATCGGTTTCGTTTCCACCCGAAGCAGGCGTAAAGATTCGCACCACCACAAAGCCGACGATGCCGGACAACAGCGAACCGGCGATGATTCCGAGACGGTAGGGACGCGTGCTGTCGAGAATGTAGCTGTCTGGGTATGCCAATGATCCAATAAACAGGCTCATCGTGAAGCCGACTCCGGTCAGTATTGCGACGCCATAGAGTTGGCCCCAGTTGACCTGGGCCGGAAGCGGACAGCATTTAGTCTTGATCGCAATCCAGGCGAACCCGAACACCCCTAGCTGTTTACCGACGAACAGACCCAAAGCGATAGCCAACGGAACGCCCTGCAGCAATTCTCCCATGCTTACTCCTCGCAGCACTACGCCAGCATTGGCAAACGCAAACAACGGCAGAATTGCAAATGCAACCCACGGGTGAAGTACGTGGATCAAATGCCGAAGCGGTGAATCGTCATGATCTTCGACGTCTGTTGGCCCGAGCGGTATAAAAAATCCGAGCACGACGCCGGCCAGGGTCGCATGTACGCCTGATTTCAATACCGCGATCCACAGCACCAGACCGGCCAGAATATAAGGCGTTAAGCGCTGCTCGCCCCTGATCGCGAGAATTGCCAGCGCTGTGATTGCTACGAGAGCTACGAGCAACGAGATCGGTGACAAATTGCTAGAGTAAAACAGTGCAATAATCACAATTGCGCCCAGGTCATCTATGATTGCCAGCGTCATCAGAAACAGCTTTAGTGCGGTTGGAACCCCCGGACCGGCTAGCGCCAGTACCCCCAGAGCAAACGCAATATCGGTGGCGGTTGGCACTGCCCAACCTCGAACAGTTGAGGGATCCCCTCCGACCACCACAATAAATACCGCGGCCGGCACGATGATGCCGCCGAGACCCGCAACAACCGGCAGAATAATCTGACGAAGATCAGATAGTTCGCCGACCAGAATCTCGCGTTTGACTTCCATGCCGATCATGAAGAAAAACACTGCCATCAATCCGTCGTTGACCCAATGCAGCAATGGTTTGTCGATTTCCAGTGCCCCCACACCAATATGTATCGGGGTATCGAGGAACGCTTCGTATATCTCCCCGAAGGGGGAATTCTTCAGCACCATTGCCACCGCAGCGGCAAGCAACAGCAGGATGCCGCCGGCTGCCTCGAGCTTGAAGAAATCACGAAACGTTGCTTTATACATGGTGAGCTATCGGCGAGCCGTCGGTTCGACTAACGCAGCCAACGGAAATCGTATGGTTCGATAGATCGATAAATCGAGCCGCAATGATCTGACTGGCATGCTACGCATGTTGGCGGTAGTGTACGTTTGTCACTGCGCATGGTCGACCCCCACATCGAGCGAGCAAAACTCGTGGCCATGGGCTGTTCGATGTAACTTTTAGGCTGGTCAGAGAGTGGCATTTTGGCCAGGTGGGACTGAATGACCGGCAGCAGGACATGAAGACTGGTTCGAATCCTGAGATGTCGGCCGGCCGAGGGCCGGCATTCGTGCATATCGATGGGATCTCGAGCGACCCAAAACGATCAGCGGGACTGCAGTCGATAAACTTAAAAATTCGGCGCGGTGAAATTCTGGCGCTCCTGGGTCCATCGGGTTGCGGTAAATCCACTTTGTTAAGGATTATTGCTGGGCTGGACCAACCGCTTGCCGGCGATATTCAGATCGAGGGTCAATCAATCAGCGGCCTTCCCCCACATAGGCGGCCGGTGAATACGATGTTTCAGTCGTACGCGCTGTTTCCGAACTTGACCGTCGCACAGAACATCGCATTTGGACTGAAACAGGACCAGCTTCCCAAGAGCGTCATCGAAGAACGCGTCGATCATAGTTTGGAAATCGTTGGTTGTACCACCATCGCCCAACGTAAACCGGGTTGGATTTCAAGCGAGTTGCAGCAACGTGTCGCGCTTGCTCGCTGCCTCGCAAAGAACCCCAAATTGGTGCTGCTGGATGACCCGATGGCGCGGCTCGATCGCAAGTTGCGCGCTGAAATGCTGTTGGAGATGGCGGAGATTATTCGCAGAGTCCGGGCAACCTGCATCGTAGCCACCCATGACCAGGATGAGGCGATGACCATGGCAGACCGTATCG
>JAUWKW010000233.1 GCA_030614035.1 Chromatiales bacterium
CGTATTCATGCTGTTAAACAGGAAGTGTGGGCGAATGCGAGCCTGTAGCGCGTGAATACGCGACTCGGCCTCGCGCTCGTCGTTGTGTTTCCATTCGTGGGATATATAAAAGTAACGCAGTGCCAGCGAGGTCACTATGCTGCCAATGGCGAGGTTCCGGAGCAGGAATCCCCAGCGCTGTGGCGGAAACCAGCTGCCGGTGCCACCCGTCGCAGCATCCCCATAAAGAAAACCGACCCAATACACGAATTCGGAAATCAGCGCCACGTTTGCCACGACCAAAAGCAGCGTTATAACGCTGGCTTTCTGTACGCTGCATCTGGATAGTGCCGGTCGGGCTACCGACAGCACGGCAGCCGTGGTAAGCGCCATCCACAACATCAGCAGCGATGTTTTGGCCAGGTCGGGAAAAAACTCTGGCCAGGGTACGGACCGTGCCAGCGACAGAATTATGGCAACGATTTCGGCAATCAGCACGATCGCGAGGACCGTGCCCGGGGCACTGAAATCCGGCAGATAAAATTTATCGGAGGGTTTGGCCTTGTCAGTATTTGTGCTCATAAGCGGCCACGAATCAGCCGCTGCACCACTCGTCGACTTGTCGGCGAGCGTCAACACGCGCCTGCGTCAGCTCCTTGTCGTTCAGGTAGTCCCGTTCCCCGTTGGGCAAATCACGATACAAGCGTCTGGCGGTCGAGTATTGCTCTTTCTGTGCTTTCGCCTGTTCACAGTTGGCCCGACGGTCGGCGGCTACCTTCCCGGCTTCTTCATTCAGCATCACCTGCTCCTTCGCTGCCGATTTGCGGTCCTCGGAAGCGGCGGCATATTGCTCTTGGTTGGCAGCGACGCGCTTTGTCACCTCGGCACTATTTGTCTGTTGCCACCTGAGCTCCAATGCCTCGTCCGCGAACTTGGGACGATCCGAGTACGAGACCTTGCCCGTTTCATCGTCGACAGAGCGGTAAATGGTTTGGGCGGCGGCGAAACTGGCCAGCAGGCTCAGCCCCAGCAGGCTGGAGATAATTATGGTTTTCATGGTTTCTGTCCTTAAGCCACAGGTCCTTCAACCGGGCCTCGTCGGCAATCCCTTTGGCGTCCTGACCGGCGCGAGTATCCCCCGGCAGGAGGTCGGTAGTCGTTGACGGAAGTCACGAATGGGAGGTTCGCAGCGGGAGGCGGACCTGGCCCCAATATCGGCTAAAAAGCCGCTAATTGGCGCGATAATTCCGCCAAATGCTTCGATCGTCTGGAAAAGAGTTGAAATACACGGGCTCGGGGCAGGTTCGGGCCCGCAAACTCGCCGGATTCCTTGCCATGGCGGTATCGACGCCCAGTCGGAAGAGCAAGCCCGGCGGACCGGTCTGGTCGGGCAAATCCTGCCCCGCTCAGAGGTTGTAACCGCTTTCCTGGTGCAGGGCGATATCCAGGCCCTCGGATTCTTCCTCTTCGCTGACCCGCAAGCCGATCACAGCGCCGACGGTTTTGAGGATAATCCAGCTCAAGAAGCCGGTATAGGCGATCGTCACGACAATACCGATGGCCTGCACGGTAACCTGATTGCCGATACTGCCGTCGATGCCGGCGCCTCCGAAAGTCGCGGCGGAAAATACGCCGGTTAGCAACGCACCAATAATTCCGCCAACCGCGTGCACTCCAAACACATCCAGCGAATCGTCGTACCCCAGCAGGTTTTTAAGTTTGGTGGCCGCAAAATAGCTGGCAACGCCCGCGGCGATGCCGATCATGATTGCGCCCATAGGACCGACCGAGCCCGATGCCGGCGTGATTGCAACCAGCCCGGCCACGGCCCCGCTGGCGATGCCCAGGACACTGGGTTTACCGTGGGAGAGCCATTCGCTGAACATCCAGCCAAGCGCGGCGGCGGCTGTTGCGATCTGCGTCACGGCCATGGCCATGCCGGCAACGCCGTCGGCCGCAAGTTGTGAACCAGCGTTAAAACCGAACCAACCGACCCAGAGCATGCCGGCTCCCACGATGGTGTAGCCAAGATTATTGGGCGGCATCGCGATGCGCTGGTACCCGGCGCGTTTGCCGATCATCAGACTCGCGACCAGGCCGGCGATCCCGGCATTAATGTGCACGACCGTCCCGCCGGCAAAATCAATGACGCCGAGTTCGCCGAGCCAGCCACCGTCACCCCAGACCCAGTGGCAAATCGGGGCGTAAACGAGCGTGAACCAGAGCCCGGTAAACCACAGCATCGCGGAGAACTTCATGCGCTCGGCGAAAGCGCCGACGATCAGCGCTGGTGTAATGATCGCGAACGTCATTTGAAAAGTCATGAATACGGTTTCCGGGATGGTGCCGCTTAAAGACTCGACGTTAACTCCCGTCAAAAAGAGCTTGTCGAGTCCGCCCCAAAAAGCGCCCTCACCTCCAAAGGCGACGCTGTAACCGTAAACTGCCCACAGGATCGAAATCAGCCCGGTAATCGCGAAACACTGCATCAAAACCGATAAAACATTCTTGCTGCGTACCATGCCGGCATAGAACAGTGACAAGCCTGGGATCGTCATGAACAGTACCAGCGCGGTGGCCGTGAGCATCCAGGCGGTATCACCGGCACTGAGTTCGTCCGCGTTCACATTGCTCGTCATAAGTAACAGGCCGACCGGGATGACACCGTTGCGCATTAACACCATTAGGTCTTTCCTCATGTCTAGTTCGTGGCCGGATTGAATTGTTCAAACAGCGTCCGGGCCGGTTTCACCGGTCCGGATGCGAACGATTTCATCGAGGGTGGAAACGAATATTTTTCCGTCGCCGATCTTGCCGGTCCGCGCTGTATTTTCGATGGCTTCGATAATCTGCTCGACTACGTCGTCCGCCACGGCCAGTTCGATTTTGGTCTTGGGTAGAAAATCCACGGTGTACTCAGCACCGCGGTATAACTCGGTGTGGCCCCGTTGCCGGCCAAAGCCCTTCACTTCAGTTGCGGTGATACCCTGCACACCGATGTCGGCGACGGCCTGGCGAACGTCATCGAGTTTGAATGGCTTGATGATCGCTGTTATCAGCTTCATATCGGCTTATCCTCACTCGGTCGCACTAAAGACTTTTCCGACGTTCGACAAGGAAAACGTTTTGCTGACGGTCAGCACGATCGAAGTGTCGCTGCCAGTGCCTGCGCCAAAAAATTCAATCAGATCGCCATTGCTGTAGTTGTAGTAGGCATCGAAATCCAGCCCCAGGTACTCGGCGCTGTAGCCTGCCCTGATGTAATCACCATCGAAATCATTA
>JAUWKW010000189.1 GCA_030614035.1 Chromatiales bacterium
GGACTCGTACAGGTCGCAGTCCATTAGCACGACGCTGGCTTTTCGCATCCCGTAATGCGACCTTGTCATCTCGGAAAGTGTTGTTTCAAAATACCCCTTTATCAAGAAGCACCTCTCCCAATCCGTTCCTCGCTTGTCGAGTTCCTTCTTCACTTGGTCCAATGGCCACGCATATTGCCCTCCGTAGAAGGGTCCGTCTTCGATATAATCCACACCCTGGAAGTGAGGAAGACCCTCAAATGAGTCGAATCCGAAAAAACGCATCTGCTCGACTCCAAGTTCGCCTGCAGCTAAGTGCGCCTGCCAGAACGAGTGGCCCTTGAATACCCCAAACTCATAATAGTCGCCTCGGTCAGTTATCCCCGATTCGACAGCTCTACGAAAACATCTGCGTATGACTGTAGGCAGGTCTTGTTTCCCTGCCGAATCGAACCCGTGAAAGTGGCGGTAATAGAGACGTGTGGCGAAACGGTCCAGGCGCAGAACACGAAGAATCTTGATGGTCGCCTCCCGAGCGCTAAGGCGACGGCTGTGTTTCTCAGAAACCTCTGGCCACTGCATTCGCTTAGCTCCTTCGTCCGAGAGGCCAATAGACCGGATAAATCTTAATACATTCAAAGTTGAGTGTAACTGTCGAAGGAAGTATGGAATCATTCACTATTGTGTGGCGAATGTCCGCTTTGGGTCGAAAGCGGACACTCGGGCAAACTGAAAAAATCGGCCATGATTCGGACTGTACTCCGTCAAGGATCAATAAACCGGGCCGGCCGCCTGTTCCGGAAGGTGAACGCATCCGTCGAAAATCCGGGCTTGACCCGGGTTTTCCTTAAAATACGGCCCATGGACATTGACATCATTCTTGAACCGGACGTCTCGCCGGCGCAAATGGCCGAGCTGGCAGTCGAGGCTGAACGGTATGGGGTCCGGGCGCTGTGGTCGTCCAACTATCATTTTCACTACGATGCCTTTCTCGCCCTGGCGCCGGCCGCGGCGGCCACGTCGAAACTGATTCTCGGTGTGCTGGCGGTCAGCCCCTGGGAAATGCATCCGCTGAAGATGGCCAACGCGATCCTGACGCTGAACGAAATATCCAACGGCCGCGCGATGATCGCGGTCAGTGGCGGCGGCGGACTGCTCGGTGCAATGGGCTGGCGTTTATCCAACGACGGACCCATCTGGCCGTATCAGGACCCGGTCAAGCGAGTCAGCGAGCCGGACCGGCGGGTACGGGCCATGCGTGAATGCATAGAAGTACTGGAAATCGCGCGCTCCGGTGAGTTCAGCAAAGGCTACGACGGCGGCATGTTCGTGATCCGCCGCCCGTTCGGAATGCAATGGGCCAAGTGCGACGGACCGCTTCTATATACCTGTTCCAGCTGGCCGCAAACGATTCGCATGGGTGCGCGGATCGCCGACGGCATTCAGTTTAGTGACTACACGCCGGAGATGATGCCCGAAGCGATGGAACTGGTGAATGCAGGGTTGGCAAAACGCGAAAAGCCGGCCGATGATTTCCGGATCGGTAACTTCTGGGCCTGGCATATCAAGAAAGATCTCGAAGCCTCGATGCATGAGGCCCGGCGCGAATTGATCTGGCGCGGCGCACTCATCGGTCAAATCGAAAAAGACATCCGCCCGGTTTGCCATGACGACGCTGAGTTGAAGTTGGGCTTGGACAACTGGGAAGACCTGCGCATCGCCTTCAGAAGCCGCAGCGGCAAAATCGACAGCATCCCCGCCGACCTGATCAATCGGCTGATTGCCGGCATGGCCTCAGCCGGTAACCTGGGGGATATCGACCGGGAAATCGAACGCTATAAAGTATTTGCTGACGGTGGCCTGACCGAGCTGTCGATCCGTTTGTTCGACGATCCGATGGACGGCTTGAAGATGATCGGCGAACGCGTGGTACCAGCGTTCCAATGACAGGCTGAGCGCCTT
Organism: Chromatiales bacterium; assembly: GCA_030614035.1. Lineage (GTDB taxonomy): Bacteria > Pseudomonadota > Gammaproteobacteria > Steroidobacterales > JAPUGB01. The sequence goes on from JAUWKW010000189.1 coordinate 1,942, forward strand.
GGTGAACCTCATGAATACGATGCGCCAGGCGATCTCATTGCTGGTATCGACAACACTCGCCATTGGCGCCACGTTGGCGTCGGCGACCCCGCTGCCGGACACGACCACAGACACGTTCTGCACCGCGGTGCAGGAGATCCTGGCCGGGACAACTGTACCCAGCGAACCAACGGTCTATCCGGATATCGCTTCGTTTCGACAATCGAAACCGACACCGCGGCCGCTGACCACCTCGCAAGTCGTCACCCTGGATGAACAAGGCCGGCCCAAGATGGTTTCCTGCAAGGTCAAGTCGGCCGATCACATCAGGGCGGAGTACGGCGAGGATGCCGCAGGCCCCCAGCGCTACTGCCGCGAGATCACGGTCCGGGTGCACGCCGAGGTCGTAGCAAAACTCGAGGCCGAGGAGCCGGAACTGGCGGCCACCATTCGCGGCTATGTCATCGAACCCGATGAACCGTACAACACCGGGCGCATGTACCTGTCGGATTTCCCGCTGGCGTTTGCAGACGGCGATGGCAATCTGCATATCAACACGCAGAGTCTGCAGGTCAATTGGGATGACTGGCATTACTGGATCATGCCCAATGTGCTGCGTGGCCAGACCTACTGCCACCTCATCACGCCGGAACATCTGGAGGCGCTGGCCCGCGGCCAGGCGCAACCGGATCCGCTGCCGCCGGTAACGGAACCGAACCAGGGCATTTAATTCAGCCGGGTCCAACCCGGTGCTTGTCTGTGGCTAGAACCGGCCAGCGCGAACGAAATGTTCGCGGTAATAGGAGTTGTCCATGCTCGCGACCGAGACCTGCTTCCCGGTTGATGGCGCGTGCACGAAGCGGCCATCGCCAAGGTAGATCGCAACGTGGGATACCTTGAACAAGTTGCGGAAGAACAGCAGGTCACCGCGGCGGGCGTCATCCAGGTCGATCGGATTCGTCGCCTTGAACTGCTCTTTGGAACTACGCGGCACGCTGATGCCGGCTTGCTGATACGAGAAGTACACCAGGCCGCTGCAATCGAAACCATCCCGCGTCCGGCCACCGTACCTATAGGGGGCGCCGATCATCTGCAGCGCAATGTCGGCCACGTCAGAATGCACCGTGCCGATCGGCTTACCGCCCGGATAGACGGTCGCCCCATCGTCACTGGACTCGATCGCTGCCTGGCCACCCCAGGAACAGCCGGTAAGCTGGGCCGTAAAACACGCCAGCAGCGTTGCCGCGGAAATCTGTCGCCAACACCTGTGCATCCCTGCCTCACCCCGGCTCACAAGGGGCCGGTTCCATCGCATGACATTTGATTAGCGTGTCAGATCGGGGCGCCATTGTAGCGGAAGCCGGTCACAAACGCGTTCGTCGGTAACGAATTAGGAAGGAGGGTGCCGCGTTGCCGCACCGAATGTCCGCTTTCGGCCAAAAGCGGACATTAGCTCAACCTGTTCCCGACCTTGGCCTTTTGAGTTCCACCATGAATTCTTTGTACGGAGTGTCGCCTATATTCTGAGCCGTGTGCGTGGCCGGGACGGCAATTCCTTCCACACCCTCTACAGCTAATTCCTCCCCGTGTAGCTGAAGGGCCATAACCTGTCCAGTTGCAAGGGGAAACTCTCCGACATCATTGCCCTCAGCGTCAAACACTTTGAGGGTTGAGCCTTCGACTACATAGAAAACGTAGTCTCGTGTGTGCGTGTGCAACTTCGTGTTCTCGCCCGGCTCAAGGAAAAACTCCCACAGGACGACATCATCGTTTTCGTAGACTTTACGTGTACCAACATCAGCCATTGTTTGTCCCCTCCGCCACTTAGTAGATTCGCTCGAGATTCATGGCGTTCCCCCTATATCGAACCATTCCTGATTGAATTGCAACGCCGGACACAAGAAAATCCCCCTACCGGATACAAGGGCAGACTATGCCGAATAACCCACGTCCCGCTGGGTAGGCCGTTAAGTGGCCGCTGAGGGTTCAGCCGAG
>JAUWKW010000279.1 GCA_030614035.1 Chromatiales bacterium
CATCGCCTGACCGGCGCCGAGCCACATGTAGCACCGCGAGCGACAGTACATCTTTGCGCAGCGAGACGTCAACCGTGATGGAAATTTGAACCCGCTTATCTAGCGATCCAATGCAGGACGCGCCGCTGGGCTGCATTCAAGGTGAGATGACTGCGCAATCCTCCCACTGATCTTCGGGCAGGCGGCTGTTGTCAATTCTGCACTGCAGGCGCACGCCAAGCACCTGGAACCACTGCTCAAGGTCGGCGTATGAAGCAAACTCGCCGCGGCCCGAAGCTCGCCCCGCACGATGTACAAGCGCGACGAGCCGTTCACCGCTAAGACTGTCAGCCATCTCGAGTTCAATCGACAAACCGGTCAGGCGAACCTTGTCAGCCAGGCTTTCGCGCAAAGCAAGTTTTTCGGAATCTCCGTACGGACTGGGTTCGACGTCGCGGACGGGATCTTTGATCGTCTCGAAATCGACATCGGTCAGCGCGATTCGGATCATCGCCGTTTCGGGCCCCGGCCGGGTGACTGTTACATATTTACCCGTTAGCTGCTGTAGGAAGGACTCCCGGAATGCGTCGGCCAACACATTGCGATCAGCACGGTCGATGGTCTTGTATTCAGAATCCGCGGCGATATAGATCTCCGGCAGCGGGACAATGAACGTTCGGTATTGCGCCATCCGCGTCCTGAAATCCGGCACGGAATACACATAGTCGACGTAACGGTCCGTTACGGACTCCAGTTGCGAATAATCCCCGAGAAAGCCGGAAAATTCAGCGCGATCAGCTGCAACCGATACCAACGCCGCCAAACAAAAACCAAATGAGAACGTCGCCCGGTACACCCTGCCTATATGCATCAGATAACTCCGCCGCTAAGGGGTTGCCTGCTCCGAACTCTGCATCGGGATATCGATCAAACCGCGCAATTCTGCGACCGCGGCCATGTCGCCGATGCGCTCGTACATGAGCAGCAGCGCTGCAATCAACACCTGATCGTCTGAAAATCGGTGGCGCGACTCGTTCAGATAAGCGATAGCATCGCCCGTGTCGCCCTGCGCGTCGATCGCAAGCGCATAAGCCAGCGCATAGCGCGGTGTCGCATCCTGGGATTGCGCGGCGGTCGCAAGTTCCGTCATTGCCTCGTCTATGCGGCCGTCCCGAACCAGCATCAAACCCAGCGAGTGGTGCAACGCTCCCTGACCCGGCAGCAATTGCAGCCCCTTTCGCAGGATCAACTCGCCCTGTACCTCGTCTTCCAGGACCCGGAAAAGATCCGCTAGGTTTACGTAGGCGGGAACAAAATACGGGTTCACCCGAATAGCCGTGCGGTAAGCCCGTTCGGAATCATCGTACCGGTTCAGCATCCGGTCCAGATTGGCCAGATTGACATGCGCCTCAGCCCGCTCAGCCTGGACCAATTGCACCTCGATGTATTCCTGCACGGCCAGATCGAAGCTGCGCTGTGCCTGCGGCGCCAGCACTTCCGGGCCCAGCGGTAACAGCGCATACATTGTGGCCATCCGAACGGCTTTGACCGGGTCATCGAGCAATGCTGTGCCAACCCGAACGCGGGTTGCCGGGTCCAGGTATTGCAGCGCGCGGGCCGTTGCCCAACGCACCAGTGCATCGTCGTTGGCAGCGCGATCGGCCAGTGCAGCAGTTCCCTTGGCGCTACCGAGCACCGGCGCCTGCACCACCGCGGTTGCCCGAATAATTGCCGGTACCGATCCGTCCAGAGCCAGCGCCAAAAGATTTGTCCCGGCACCCGTGCCGGTCTGTGCCCTCGCCAGCAACTCGCTCCAATGGGGACGCTGCTCAGCCGGGGACCTTGCAGTAATCGCCGCAGCGGCCCAGGCCGCATCACGGTCAACGTGACATGTGGTGCAGGGATTGGGCAGATCAAGTTCCGCGCTCAATTGCAGTCGCGGGACGCGGAAGCTGTGATCATGACGCACGTCGACCTGCATGTAAGTTTTCGGCGGCATATGGCACCCGATACAATCCGCGCCCGCCGAGCCCATCGGGTGCAGGTGATGATCCGGAGTCGCGAATTTATCCGCCGCGTGGCACTGCGAGCAAACATCCGCCCCCGGAGCACGCAACTCAAGGCTGTGCGGTTCGTGACAGTCACTGCAGGTCACGCCATGTTGATACATGCGGCTTTGCAGAAATGAGCCGTATACATAGACCTCGTCGTTAACCTGCCCGTCCGGATAATATAAATCCGGCTGAATCAGCGCCGGTAAATAATGGTCCAGCAACTGCTCGACCGGCACCGCGGTGTCCGAAATTTTGGCGCGGCGCGAATGACACGGTGCGCAGACAGTAATCTCCGTTGCCGTCTCTCGTGGCTGACTGCGGCTACTGTTGCCCGTTTCCGGATCCAGAATCCAGGTAATACCGCGGCGCTCATTCAGCTGCACAAGCAAGCCATTGCCGGGTGACGAATCAGTCGGCGACTCGGCCCAAGTTACGTGCCGGCTGCCGGGGCCATGACAAGCTTCACAGGCAATATCAATCTCGGCCCACGAAGTTTCGAAGCTGAACTGGTCGACGTCAAAGCGGCTAACCAGTCCGGTCGAATGGCAATCCGCGCACATGCTATTCCAGTTCTGACTCATCTGCGTCCAGTGCAGCACGTCGGTGTGATCGATGGG
>JAUWKW010000074.1 GCA_030614035.1 Chromatiales bacterium
GGATGAACGAATTGCCCATCGAGCACCGCATTTTCGGCTTGCGCGCGCTTATCGTGCATTTTTTCCCCCAATGGCCACAGGGACCAGCCGCCCGGGATCATACCGTTTGTCCCCGGCCCGGCAGGTAATCGCAATGATGGAGAAGACTAGAAATGCTCCGTGCAAATACAGAGAACTAATTGGTTTAACTTCGAACCGATGCGTCACCGTGTTGGCATCATTCGGACATCGACCCCACATTAGCCCCCGTTTGCGGAAACCTTCCTCGTTCCGGCAAATGGTACTGGAAGCGTGGAGGCCTCGCAACCAGCCGGCATGCCGGACCGCGCAGTGAATTTGTCTTGCCCATACAAACGCTTAGGCTTTTCGATGATAGCGTCGTGATGCACCGCGCAACGGCCTGCACGGCATACCGTTCCGATCGGGTTCTCATTGCATCCGTCGAAGCGGTAGGATATTTGCGAATGGCAGATGCTAAGCATTGATGCGGTTAATGCTGGCGCCGTTCCGGGGGGTCGAATATGGCTGTACTTGAAATGCGCAGACGCGTGAAGGCACATGCCGACATGGTATGGCAGGTGATCTCGGATGTGGGGGGTCTGGCCGACGTGGCCCCTCATGTCAGCCGGGTCGAAATTCTCAGCGGGGAGAAACTGGGTCTGCGCCGCCGCGTCTACGACCGTCGCGGCAACTCCTGGATAGAGGAGGTCATTGCCTGGGACGAGGGCAAAAGCTACAGCATGCGGGTGGACACAAGTGGCTACCCGTTTATGTTTTCCAAGATGGAGTTCACCTGGAGCGTCGAGGAAGGCCCTAAAAACATACTGATCCGGATGCGGTATAACTACGCATCGAAGTACGGACCCTTCGGTGGGTTGCTGGACCGGATACGCTTTAGGACCCGCTTCGAGGAGACCTGTGCGCAGTTAATGGACAACTGGATTCGCGTCATTCATGCGCGCGAATGGGCCTACCGTGTCACGGTTGCGACGATTCTTGAAGCGAAAGGCGGAAATGTAATTTCGGTCGGGCCGGATGACCGGGTCATTGATGCTGCCAACATCCTGCGCAAGAACCGGATCGGTAGCGTGGTCGTCATCCATTCGGACGGCAGCATCGCCGGGGTCGTCTCGGAGCGGGACATCGTGCGTGGCCTGTCGGATTTCGGCTCTGGAGTCATGCAGCAACCGGTCGCCGAAATCATGACTCGAAAAGTTGTCGTCGCGCACCCGGAGGACAACATGGTTCTCGTCATGGCCTGTATGAGCGATCGGCGCATTCGGCATTTGCCGGTCATGGACGGCGATGATCTCGTCGGAGTCATCAGCATCGGCGACGTCGTCAAGACGCGTATTCAGGAACTCGAGGGTGAATCGGAGACGCTGCGCGAATATATTGAAGCGCGCCGCTGGCGCGAACTTTATATGGAAATTGGTCCGGCCGCCTATGCCACCATGAAAGACGAAATCGCCTCAGGCGGTTCTTGATCGAATCTGAAACCTAATCCAGCGAGTTGATATAGGCAGCGACATTATTTACCGCATCATCGGTGGTCAATATCATTGCCATCGGACGCATCTGCATATCAAAAACGTTTTTCGTGTCGCCGCCGCGCACGCCGGACTTGTAGTTCTGCAGCTGGCGAACGATGTACCAGTCGTGCTGACCCGCCAGTTTCGGCGAATTCAGCGCCTGATTGCCTTCGCCATTGGCACCGTGACAGGCGGTGCAGGTCGCATAAGCGGCTTTTCCCTGGGCCGCGTCACCGCTGACCGTGTCTGCGACGGCCGGTGGGCTCAATGAAGCCACATAGGCGGATACGTCGGCAATTTCCTGGTCATTTGCCAGCGTCATGCTGAGCGCCCTCATCTGGGTTCCGTACACGTCACTGGTCGTCGGTGCTCGCAGGCCGGTTTTGAAATTTTGCAATTGCCGCGCAACGTACCATTCTTCCTGGCCGCCGATTTTCGGCACATTCAGTTCCGGGGTCCCTTCGCCGTTAGCACCGTGACACACCGCACATGTTTCATATGCTGCCTTGCCTTTGGCGGGATCGCCCGCGGCATGGGCGGAAACCGCGACGCTAAAAGCGAACAAAGCGATCATTCCGTTCAATACGTGGCTATTCATCTTGTGTCTCCGACTACCCTGTTTGTTCATGCCGATGCCAGTGAACCCGTCGGGTCACCGCCGTCCTTTTTACGCTAATCACCCCGGATGTGCAGAGCCTTCGCGTCGCGGCACATGATCGGTCACCCGGCATGATCGGTCAATACGCGAATGATACACTGCGTCCGGCCTGTTGGAAGCCGGTCGCAGTGTGGATTCCAGGGCTTGGCCAGAACACAAATAAAGCACTCACGCCTGTCCATCCATGGAAGCTATATTTTTATTCTGCAAGGACGCCGCGGCCGGGCCCGATGGCCGTCTGAATATCCAGGGGGTATTCAACGAACTGTACGCTTCGGATTTTCCGGCCCGTCAGGATCGGCTGGTTCTGGTGGGCGTGATCGAATGGGAACGGAATGCTCAAGGCCGCATTCCGTTCAGGATCGATTTGACTGATCCCGACGGGGACTCAGTGTTTTCGATCGATGGACACACCGACGTCGAGTCCCGGCCAATGAACAGTGCCCCCGCCAAGACGCATTTAGTATTGCCGATGGAAAAAGTGATGTTCCCGGTTGTGGGCCAGTACCGCGGCCGATTTTCTGCGAATAATGAAGAGATCTTCGGGCCGTCCATGCACCTGATGCGATCCAATGATGACCAGGATTGAGGCCGGTGAGCGCGGCGGCGTGTACTCCTCCCCGGGAGCAAACTCCATGGTCGCTATATAAGCGGCTACATCCCGAACCTGCTCGTCGGGTTCCAGCATCTGCGCCATGATGCGCATCTGCGCTCCGTAGATATCGTTTTGGTGGGTGCCGCGAATACCGGCTTTGAAATTGTTCAGTTGTGACACGAGGTACCAGTCGTGCTGCTTGGACAATCGCGGTGCGTCGAGTGCCTTGGCGCCCTCACCACGAGCGCCATGACAGGGGATGCAGGTCTCGTAGGCTTTCTTGCCGGCTTCGACATTGCCTTCTATTGTTATCGGCGGTTCCGGCATATCCAGGGTTGCAATATAGGCCACGACATCCTGCACAGCCTGCTGGTCCGGCAATGTCAACGCCATCGGCCGCATTTGCGCTCCAAACGTATCCTCCGGGTGCGCGCCACGAATTCCGGCACGGAAGTTATTCATTTGCCGGAGCATATACCAGAGATCCTGGCCGGCATTCGCCGGGGCATTCAGTGCCGGAACGCCTTCGGCACTTTGGCCGTGGCAGGCCATGCAAAAGATAAAGAGTTCCTTTCCCTTTACCGGGTCACCGACGGCGTGTGCCGCGGTGCTGGCTAGGAATACGACAGTCAGAGAAATTATTGTACGGACAAAATTTATCATCGTCGTCTGCCGCAGTCATTTTCCTTTGGCTCAAACTACGGCGTACACGCTACCGAACTCTCTGCCACGGTGCAAGCGGCTGCCGGGTGCGCACACACCGTCCCCACGGCGGCTGTTCGTTGCGCCAGCAAGCGCAGGGAACAAAGAAATGGTTTGTTTTGACCTTCTGTCGATTCATCGACCGTGGGCCGGCAACGTTGAAACGGTTCCGCTGATGAACGTTGTAGTTTTCCCGGGTTACGGGCAGAATCATGCCCCAACGGGGGAGGGACAAGTTGTCGATCTCTGTAAGCGAAGCGCTAAGGCCAGCGAAAAAACCGGCCCTGATCGGGGTTGCGGTGGTGGTCGGTGTATTTGTAGGGGTGTGGATCAACGACACGTACTTTTCGGACCGCGCGCCGGTCCAGCCCATCGAATTCAGTCACCGCATTCATGCCAGTGACAATGAAATTCCGTGCCAGTATTGCCACATCTATGCGGCCAGGAGTCCTTCGGCCGGCGTGCCGAGCGTGGCCAAGTGTATGGGTTGCCATACGGCCGTCGCCGACGCACGGGAACGGCCGGAGGTGTTGAAACTCGCCGGATACTGGGATCGGCAGGAACCGATACCGTGGGTCAAGGTGCATGACGTGCCGGACTTCGTTCATTTCACGCACAAAAGACACGTTCTGGCCGGCCTGGAATGCCAGGAGTGTCACGGCCCGGTGCAGGACATGGATCGCATTACGCGAATCGCGCCGATGACAATGCCCTGGTGTGTGGACTGCCATACCGAGCGCGAGGTTGAGAATGGCCGGGATTGCTGGACATGCCACAAATAGCTGAAGGACGCGCGTAGCTAGTAGACCGATCGCGCACTGAACGGGGACCGCGAGCAGGAAACGATGTCGAAAATTAGCCGCAGAGATTTATTGCAATATATTGGCGCCGGCGGAGTCGGGACCGGCGCTGGATATTTGTTTGCGGAAGTGATCAAGCGCCCGGTCGAGTTTCTGATTCCACCGGTTGTTCCTCCCGAAGATTATTCGCCCGGTATTGCGACCTGGTACAACACGGTTTGCAACCAGTGCTCTGCGGGTTGCGGTATTTCGGTACGGATTCGGGAAGGGCGAGCCAAGAAAATCGAGGGCAACCCGGTGCATCCGGTGAACCAGGGGCGTTTGTGCGCCCGCGGTCAGTCAGGGCTGAATGCCTTGTACAACCCGGATCGGATCAGGTCTCCGATGCGGCGAGTCGGCGAACGCGGTGATGGAAGCTTCGAAGCAATCAGCTGGGACGACGCGCTGACCGAGATTGCCACGCGCCTTATTCGCCTGAAGATTGACGATAAAGCGGACCGCGTCCAACTGCTGAGTGGCCGCGTCCGCGGTCACCTGGATGAGCTATTCGAACAGTTCATCACGCTGTTCGGGTCTGGTCGGTACGTGCAGTACGACTTTACTGATCCGGTCAACCTTAGGCTTGCCAACCGGTTGTCATTCGGCACCGAGAATTTGCCGTACTACGACATAGCGAATAGCGATTTTCTGCTGTCATTTGGTGCCGACTACCTGGGCACCTGGCTGTCACCGGTACATTACAGCCTGGGTTACGGCCAACTGCGCCAGGGACGTGAACAGCGCGGCAAGTGTGTCCAAATCGAGCCGCGTATGTCACTGAGCGGGGCGAATGCCGATGAGTGGATTGCCGCTGTGCCCGGCAGCGAGGGGATTCTGGCATTGGGAATCGCCAGGTTACTGGTTGCCGACGGGGCGTATGCGGGATCGGATCGCGCCGCGTGGCGCCGTGCATTAGAGCCATACAGCCTTGACCGCGTCTCCGCGGCCACCGGCGTCGCACCGGAGCGCGTGGAACAACTCGCCGCTGAATTTGGCGGCCACGAAGCCAGCCTCGCGATTGCCGGCGGAGCGGCCGCAGCAGGGACCAACGCCGTCGCCAGCCTCGTTGCCGTGAATGTATTGAATCATCTCGCAGGCAATCTCGGCCAACCCGGTGGGATCATTTTTAATGCCGCGCCGTTGTTCGGTTCCGGAACTCGTCAGGCCGGTTCGGCGCAAATGACCGAACTCGCAGCCGCCATGCAAGACGGCGCAATCGAAGTATTGCTGCTGCATGACACGAATCCAATCTACGCGTTGCCGGCCGCCAGCGGTTTCGCTGATGCGATGGCAGCGGTCCCGACAATAGTCGCCATGTCGAGTTTCATGGAGGAGACGACGGCGCTGGCCGATCTGATTTTGCCGACCGACACTTATCTTGAAGCCTGGGGCGACGACGCGCCCGATCCCGGAGTCGGTCTGCCCGTGGCATCGATTTCGCAACCGGTCGTGGCGCGCGTCTTTGACACCCGCTCGGTCGGCGACATCGTGTTGTCGCTGGGACGCCGGATTGGTTTCGAATTGCCGGTCGCGATGCCGTGGGCCAGCACGGAGGATTTCATCAAGGACGCGTGGAGAAAAGTCTACGGCGATCTTGACCCGCAGGCCGACGCCCAAGGTTTTGAAGAGTTCTGGCTGGCGGCGCTGGAAGCCGGCGTGTGGGGCCGGGCCGGAGCGACCGGGGAAACCGGGGATGCCCCGCTGCCATCGTTGATTCCTGATATCGACAATGCGCAGGCGTCGTTTGTCGGCGACACGGCAGAGTTTCCGTTCGTTCTGCATCCCTATCTGAGTGCCACGCTGTTTGACGGCCGCGGCGCGAATCTGCCATGGCTGCAGGAGTTACCCGATCAGATGACCAGCGTGGTTTACGGCTCCTGGGTCGAATTGAACCCGGTTACCGCGGACGAGCTCGGTATTCGCGATGGGAACCTGATCGAGGTCGAGTCGCCGGCCGGCCGTGTTCGGGGTCCCGCGCTGGTGTTCCCGGGCATTGCGCCCGGGGTAGTAGCAATGCCTTTCGGTCAAGGCCACTTGGCCTACGGACGCTATGCGCAGGACCGCGGCGTCAACCCGATCGCATTGGTTGCGATGCAGTCCGACCAGCAATCCGGTGAACTGGCCTGGGCAGGAACCCGCGTCAAGTTGCGCAATACCGGCGAACAGGCGCGAGTGGTCCGCAACGACGGCGTGTCGCGAACCCTGGGGCGACAGATTCTTCATCCGGGACAAGGCCATGCATGAGATGGGTGTGATATGAGTAGCGTGCGCGACAAACTTAAGCAATACAGTAGGCCCGGCTATTACGACGAGTTCGACTATCACTGGACGATGACGATCGACCTTGACCGTTGCACCGGCTGCGAAGCATGTGTTGTTGCCTGTCAGGCGGAGAACAACCTGCCCATCGTTGGCGAGCAACGCTATGCCGAGGCGAGGGAGATCAAGTGGATTCGCATCGAACGCTACTGGGAAGGAGAGTATCCGGACGTCAAGCTGAATTTCATTCCGATGCTTTGCCAGCATTGCGACGAGGCTCCCTGCGAAACAGCGTGTCCGGTTTTTGCGACCTACCACAATCCGGATGGGCTGAATACACAAATCTACAATCGCTGCATCGGTACGCGGACTTGCGCTGTTTACTGTCCTTACGAGGTTCGCTATTTCAACTGGTTTACCTATACCTGGGACGAACCGCT
>JAUWKW010000039.1 GCA_030614035.1 Chromatiales bacterium
CGCCGATACCAAAACCTCGGCGTTCCAACTCAAGTCGCCCAGCGAATGGCGTCTTTAATGGGCTCAACGATGGTGCTCGATGTGGTCGAACTGGCTGCCGAATCCGGTCAAAAAATCAGTCGCGTCGGGGAAGTCTATCTGGAGATATCCCAGGGTCTCAGCATTGGTTGGCTACGTGAGCGGATCGAAAATCTTGAGGTCAGTGGACGCTGGGAAGCAACTGCCCGCAGCAGACTGCGCGAGGGCCTGTTGGCGGTGCACCGACAACTGGCTGCGAATCTTCTGCGTCGGGCCACCTCACAGCCGGGCACGACCCTGGTCCTGGACTGGCTCGCCCAACAAGGACCGCAGATCCAGCGAACGAAACAAATGCTGCTGGATATTCGGGGGCAGATAGACATCGATTTTCCGGCACTTACTGTCGCCGTGCGCGAACTGCAGCAACTTGCGGACAGCTGATAATTATCAATTAAACCGGGCGCAACAATCCTTGAGCTATCAGTAACGTCCACACTTCAGATCAATCCTTACCAGTATTTACTGGTTGTGGTTCGATCGTTATCGTGCTCAAGTAAACCGGTTACACTACCCTGCGATTGCGCACACTCAGGAGATTGTGAATGCCCGGGAAGTTGGCAATGTGCCGGCATGGTGAAAGCACCTGGAACCAGCAGAATCTGTTTACCGGCTGGACCGACGTTGATTTGACGCAACAGGGGATCGACGAAGCGCAAATCGCCGGCCGGCAATTGCGGGAACTGGGAGCTACCTTTGATATCGCTTTTACGTCCGTTCTGAAAAGAGCGATTCGTACGCTATGGCTGATGCTGGATGAATTGGACCTGATGTGGATTCCTGTCGAGCGATCGTGGCGGCTGAACGAGCGACATTACGGTGCGCTGCAGGGCCTGAACAAAGCGGATACCTCGGCCAAGCATGGCGAGGAACAAGTGCATATCTGGAGACGCAGCTACGATATTCAACCTCCTCCGCTGGATGACAACGACGAAAGCCATCCAAGATTTGACCCCCGATATCGGCATGCTGCCGAGCTGCCATCAACGGAGTCGCTGAAGGACACACTGAATCGCGTACTGCCATACTGGGATGAAACCATCGCCCCGCGTTTGCGGGCGGGCGAGAACGTGTTGATCGCTGCGCATGGAAACAGCATGCGGGCGCTGGTCAAAATGCTGGACGGTATTTCCGACAAAGAAATTACCGAATTCAACATCCCGACCGGTATTCCGATCGTTTATCAACTGGACGATAGCCTGAGTCCGGTCAGCCGCGAATTTATAGGTGATCCCGAGGCAATTCGGAAGGCCACGGATGCCGTTGCAAATCAAGCCGTGCGGAAATGATTTACTCGCTTGGAGAGCAATCGCCCGTCACGGACGGAGAAAATATCTTCATTGCCCCCGGCGCGGCAGTTATTGGAAATGTTCGGCTGGAGCCGAATTCCAGCGTTTGGTTCGGTGCGGTGCTGCGCGGCGATATTGAGCCCATCACGATAGGCGAAGGTTCGAACGTTCAGGACGGTTGTGTGCTGCATACTGACCCAGGCTACCCTTTAACGATCGGCAGAAATGTCACGATCGGGCACATGGTGATGCTGCATGGCTGTGAAGTCGGTGACAATTCGCTGATCGGCATCGGAACAACGATCATGAACGGCGCCCGTATTGGAGCCAATTCGCTTGTTGGCGCGCATGCCCTGATTACCGAAGGTAAATCCTTTCCCGACGGCGTACTGATTATGGGCGTGCCGGGGCAAGTGACCAGGGAACTGGATTCAACGGAAATCAACGCACTGGCGGACAGCGCCGCCCGCTACAACGAGAAGGCGCTCGAGTATCGTTCGTCGCTGCGGCCCACCGAATGAGAACGGTCCGCTAGGAACTCTTCCGTACCCTCATCAGCCCCTCTTGGGCTGTGGATGCAACCAGAATCCCGTCTTGGGTAAAGACCTGCCCGCGCGACAGCCCGCGCGCACCGGAAGCACTGGGACTGTCAAATGAGAACAACAACCACTGATCAAAGTGGCATGAGTGATGAAACCACAAAGCGTGATCGAGACTGGCCATTTGTACCTGTTCGCGAACGAAGCGCAGACCGTGTGGCAACGTAGCTGTACCGAGAAGTTCATAGTCCGACACATAGGCGAGCAATACCTGGTTGGTCTCTTCGTCATGCGGAACGCTATCCTTCGTTCGCATCCAGATATGCTTTACCGGCTCGAGTTTCTCGTTTGACAAGATATCTGGCATGTCAACTGGGCGCACGTCAAATGGCCTGTCTATCGTCAGGAAACGGCGCACTCTTTCCGGAAGTTTCGCGAGAACATTCTTTTTAATATCACGAAAATCTGTGAGACCGTCTGGGCCAGGCACGTCGGGCATTGTGGCCTGGTGTTCGAGACCGCTCTCCTTACGCTGAAACGACGCCGTCATATTAAATATCTGCCGGCCGTGCTGGATGGCGACGACAGGGCTGTTCGAGAAGCTGCTGCCGTCCCTGGCCCTGTCCACCTCGTAGACGATCGGAGCCTCTACGTCTCCGCGGCGCAGAAAGTAAGCGTGCAGAGAATGCGCGCCCCTGCCGTCGACCGTTTTGCTCGCTGCACGGAGTGCCTGTCCCAGCACCTGGCCGCCATATACCTGCGGACTGCCGATATCGCGGCTCTCGCCCCGGAAAATATTGTCTTCGACCTGCTCCAGCGTCAGCAGCTTTAGCAAGTCGGCAAGCACAGGATCCACGGGTATTCCTTCCAGTGAGCAGTTCAGTCCCGGGATATTGTATACACACACGCAGCTTGTCACGAAGCCGGCTGTCGGCGCGATATTCCGCCCGGGCAGCTAAGTCGGCGATATGGTAGTTTTGAGAAATCCGCGGACGAGGGGTACCGAAAAATGACTGAACTGCAAACGGCGGGAGGAGCCTGGGGGACACGCCTTTGCATGGTGTCCATCTACCTGACGGCCATTGGGGCAATTTTAGCCCTGGCTGCCGGGCCCGGTTACCGCGCTGGCATTATCGGTGTGGGCGCTGGGCTACTGACCTACGTGGCCGTGTCGCTGGCCATGCTATTCGCGACCATCGCCGCCTCAGTTGGGCTGGCCATGACCAAAGGTACTGCAGATAGCGCATCGCAGGCCATCACCTGGGTGGCATTTTTCGCGGCCTTGCTCGTCACGGTTAATAATGTGGTCTGGTTGAACCGCGCCAGGACCGCCCCGCCGATTCACGACATTACGACAGACCTCAACCAACCGCCGGAATTCGTGGCCATTCTGCCACTGCGCAGTGATGCGCCAAATCCCGCTGAATATGCTGGTGACGAGACAGCCGACCTGCAACGTGATGCCTATCCGGATGTTGAAACGATTGTCGTGCTCGATCCAGCCGGAATAGTGTTCGACAGTGCGCTCGCAGTAGCTGGCGAGTTGGGCTGGGAAATCGTCGACAGTAATGCTCAGGCAGGGCGTATCGAAGCAACCGATACGACCGCCTATTTCGGCTTCAAGGATGACGTCGTAATTCGCATAGGCTCCGAAGGGCCCCAGACGCGCATCGATGTTCGATCGAAATCCCGCGTTGGGGTCGGCGATGTAGGAACAAATGCAAATCGAATCCGGCGTTTTCGTGAACGCCTGCTGGAGGTAATTGGATCCTAGGCGGATTTCACCCCGTGCACGATCTCAGACTCCGGCCAGAAAGTACATGCCGATAGTTTCAACCACGCAAGCTGGTTTGGATTGGCCTTCAACCTCGACTGTGCAGTTGAGAATCAGCTGCAGCGCACCGGCGCGTTTCCGCGCTGAATTTAGCACGGCGCGCAGACGTACCCGACTGCCTACCGGCACCATAGCCTTGAAACGCGCCTTGTTTATTCCGTAATTGATTACGCGTTCCAAGCCGACAAATTCGACGAAGTTATCGATCAGAGCCGGAATCAGGGCCAGCGTCATATAACCGTGGGCGATCGTTGAGCCAATGGGAAGATCTCGTGCTGCCCTGTCCGGATCCACGTGTATCCACTGATGGTCGTCCGTCGCGTCGGCAAATTGATTAATACGCGCCTGATCGATCAGCACCCAATCCGAGACACCAACTTCGGTGCCTATCAACGCCTGGGCATCCTCAATAGTGCGAACCACGTGAGGCATGGGTAATGCTCGTGTCAGGCGTCCGGATTTCGAATCATCTGCATAAACTCAGCGCGGGTTCGCGCGTCGTCACGGAATGCTCCGATCATGCGGCTGGTCACCATTTTGATATTGGTTTTGTTTACACCACGAGTCGTCATGCACTCGTGCTGGGCTTCGATGACAACGGCAACGCCGCGAGGTTCCAAGGCGTCATTAACGCAATCGGCGATTTGTGCGGTCAATTTCTCCTGAACCTGTAGCCTTTTCGCGTAGGCCTCGACAACTCGAGCCAGCTTGCTGATACCGACAACCTTCGCGCCAGGCAGATAGGCAACATGCGCCCTGCCGATGATCGGTGCCATATGGTGTTCACAATGAGATGCGAAATCTATGTCCCGTAGGGCGACGATCTCATCGTAACCGTCTGCTGAAGCGAACGATGTACCCAGCAGTTCGTGTGGATCGACAGCGTAACCCTGGAACCAGTCCCCGAATGCGCTAACAACCCTTGCTGGGGTACGTAACAGCCCTTTCCTGTCCGGATTTTCGCCGATCCATTTCAGTAACACCCGCACGGCCGATTCGGCCTGTTCTTGGGTGGGACGGTCGGCTGAGCTATCGTTCATACACGTTTCCTTTCAAGCTGCCACACGTGGCGCTGCCTCTGCGACTACAGTCACCGAGCCGTCACCCGGTCACGAGGCCAGCAGATCACTAATCCGGGCAAGGTCCTCTGGCGTATTGATATTGTCCAGCGCATTGGACCGGGGCAATTCAAGTTCGCACAGTTCCGACTGAACCAGCAAGGTGCGTGGACTCGTCTCGAGCCCTTCCTCAGCGAGGCGCCGGAACCGGGCAAGGGTACCGGGTTCGTATATGGCACACAACGGTTCCGGCAAGCCATCTCGAGGATTAGCGAATGCCGTGGCGGCTTTTCGCGCATCGCGCTGCTCGATCAGCGCGCGAATGATTGCGCCGTCCACCAAAGGCATGTCGCAGGCTAGAACCAGCCAGGCCGCCTCCGGGTAGGCGCGATGGGCCGACAGCAGTCCGGCTGCCGGACCGAGCTCGTCATAGGCATCGATGATGGATTCATGTTCAAAGCGACTGATGTTTTCGAACTGATCAGCGCGAACGGACAAGTGAACGTGACCAAGAAACTCAGCAAGCAGATCCGCAGCTCGGTCGAGCTGGGTACGCCCACCGATTTCGAGTTTCGCTTTATCCTGCCCCATGCGCCGACTCTGTCCACCGGCGAGGACCAAACCTCGTAGTTCTCCGGGCCCCGGCCCGATCCCGTCACTCATTCGCTGTGCCTGAGACGTCCGTGATCGAAGGCGCCTTATAGTCACCTTTCCCGCCCGTTTTGCTGACCAATCTCACATCGGTGACAACGATGTCGTGAGAAAGGCCCTTGCACATGTCATAGACGGTTAACGCAGCGACTGTTGCCCCGGTCAGTGCCTCCATCTCCACGCCGGTCTTGTGATGAACGGCGGTTTCGCAGTCGATAACAACGTCGCCTCCGTCATCCAACCGAATTCCGATTTTGCAATTCTCCAGACCGAGCGGATGACAAAACGGGATCAGTTCGTGAGTCCGCTTCGCAGCCATGGTTCCGGCCACGATAGCGGTCTGGAAAACTGGCCCCTTGGCGGTATGAATGTCGCCGTCGTGCATCGCGTCGGTAACTACTGCAGGCAGTTTGACGCGGGCGCTTGCGTGCGCTTGTCTCGCCGTCGCGGTCTTGTCGCTGACATCCACCATGGTTGGCTGATTTTTTGAATCGATGTGGGAAAACATGGGCCTAAGACCACTCCGGAGCCGCTTTTTTTTCAATTATACCTTGGCTGCAGGGGTGTCCTGGCAGGCCAGTCCGGCTCGACTACCGCAGCATGAACCGATCCGACATCAAGCGTGGCCCGGAATATCGGGTGAATACAGGTACCGGCCGGCGGAGAAAGTCTGGATTAGCATGACCCAGAAGGCCAGCACGCCCCAGGTCAGTCCAACTACGACACCCCAGTCAATAATTCCCCGCCATGGTTGCTCAATCTGCTGCAGCAATAATACGAGCACAATGATTACCGCGGTACCAATCCAGACCACAAGCATGGTACGGCGCGAAGCCGCAAAATAACCGGCGCAAAACAACGGCGCCAGAAGCCCGTCCAGCAGTCGTCCATGCTGGTAAAGATAAAATGCCCGTGCCGCTGATCGTGGCGAAAAACGCCGCTGAAATCCCCGGTATCCCTCTGCATAGGCCATGAACAAGAGATTCGCAATCAATGCGATCCAATGCCAGAGATGCCAGTCAAATTCCACCGCCGCCAGCGAGATTCTGCCCAATCGATAGATGGCAAAGATCAGCACGCCGGACAGTCCGGCCGTGCCCCAGACAGCGGCGAACATATTCAGAACATCCCTGCGGCGGTCCGTCATGTTCTAACGGCGCTCAAGATCGCGCCGATGAGGCCATCGATCAAGGCAAAATCCTGGCTGGATGCGGCGGAGGTGGCTCACATAACGACCTGATATTATCAATGCGTGGGTAGACCAGTGGAACCGATTGTATCGGCACGCGAAAATAACACATGGGTCGCACGATAATCGACAAACTATGGAGCGAGCACCGTATCGCTGACCTCGGCGATGGGACCTCGCTTCTTTATATAGATCGGATATTCCTACACGAACGAACTGGCAGTATCGCGCTAAAGAGCCTGGAGGACCAAGGTCGTCACGTGCGCAACCCGGAGCAGGTGTTTTGCACGATGGACCACATTGTCGATACGACTCCCGGCCGCGGTGATGCGACTCGCGTACCCAGCGGAACGGATTTCATCAAAACGACCCGCACTGCTGCCCACGCAGCAGGTCTCAACCTGTTTGATCTCGACGATGACCGACAGGGAATCGTCCATGTCGTCTCGCCGGAACAGGGAATTGCGATGCCCGGCGTAACGTTGGTCTGCCCCGACAGCCACACTTGTACCGTGGGCGGGATCGGGGCGCTGGCCTGGGGCGTCGGCTCTACCGAGGCCGAGCATGCGCTGGCGACCAAAACACTGGTCGTTAAGAGGCCTGCCACTATGCGCGTTAGTTTCGATGGCCAGCTGCCGTACGGCGTCACGGCAAAGGACATGATCCTGCACCTGATCGGAAAATATACTGCCTCCGGTGGTGTGGGTTATGCGATTGAGTTTGCTGGCACAACAATTACGGCCCTGCCGATCGAGGCGCGACTGACGCTGTGCAATATGGCTGTGGAATTCGGCGCCTGGACCGGCGTTGTCGCGCCCGACGACAAAACCTTCGAGTACGTGAAGGGCCGGCCCTATGCGCCCAAAGGCGAGGCCTGGGACCGAGCGACTGAACACTGGAAGTCATTGGTCAGCGACTCCGATGCAGAATTTGACCGCGAGATCGCGATCGATGTTGCGAACATTGTCCCGCAGATGACCTGGGGTACCAGCCCGCAGCATGAAGCGGGGATTGACCAGCGCGTTCCGGACCCCCGGAATGAGCCTGATGCAAACCGCCGCCTGTCGATGGAACGGGCGCTTGAATATATGAACCTTGAACCTGGAACACCGCTGGAGGGCATACCAATCGATGCCGCCTTTATCGGCTCATGTACCAACAGCCGGCTCAGCGATCTACGCAATGCCGCGAAAGTTCTCAAAGATCGAAAAGTTGCTCCGGGCGTCAAAGCTATCTGCGTACCGGGTTCGAGCCAGGTGAAACTGGCAGCCGAAGCAGAAGGGCTCGACCGGATATTCACCGAAGCCGGGTTCGAGTGGCGCGAGTCCGGTTGCTCCATGTGCTTTTTTGCAGGTGGAGAAAGCTTTGGCGTAGAAGAACGCGTTGTTACCAGCACCAACCGAAATTTTGAGAACCGACAGGGCCCGCGCACGCGTTCGCACCTGGCAAGCCCAACGACAGTGGCGGCATCGGCCGTGCTGGGAAAACTCGCTGATGTGAGAAAACTGGAGCCGCAGGAATAATGGAAAAATTCACGC
This sequence comes from Chromatiales bacterium, assembly GCA_030614035.1. Classification (GTDB taxonomy): domain Bacteria; phylum Pseudomonadota; class Gammaproteobacteria; order Steroidobacterales; genus JAPUGB01. Next base: position 8,174 of record JAUWKW010000039.1, read on the forward strand.
GTCTCAAAGCCATCGCAGCACCGCTGCTGCGAATCAATATCGATACCGATGCAATTATCCCGAGCCGGGAAATCAAACGTGTCTCCAAGCTAGGGCTCAGCGATGGGCTGTTCGCTGGTTGGCGTTACACCGAGCCCGGTGGCCGCGCAGAGGATCCCGGCTTCATCCTGAACCGAGACCCTTTCAGGCAAGCGCAGATTCTGCTGTCCGGCCTAAACTTCGGTTGCGGCTCGTCCCGCGAGCATGCCGTGTGGGCACTGGCCGAATGGGGAATCCGATCGATTATCGCGCCCAGCTATGGCGGGATTTTTTATGCAAATTGCGCGCGAAATGGGGTATTGCCGGTAATTCTCGACAACGATACGGTGGAGGAATTGGCCCGCCAGATCAGCGAAAACCCCGAACAGCATCTCATTGAAGTCGACTTGGTCGAACGCACCGTGACTGCACCGGACGGCGTGCTGCACTCCTTCGAGATCGGTAGCGCGGACCGGGAAATGCTGCTCGAGGGCCTGGACGCAATTGATGTGACCCAAAAACGGGATGACGAAATTCTGGCCTTTCAGTCTCGCGATCGACTGCGCCGCCCGTGGATCTATCTGTAAAGATGCTGCCGATCAGCTTGCAGCGTCGCCCGCCGCCACAATCCCGTTTCTGATTAAGGCCTCGACCTGTTCGTCATTGTAGCCGGCCTGCTGCAGGATCTCGCGAGTGTGCTGCCCCGCCTGCGGCACATCGCGCGTGATCCCGAAGCGTTGGCCATGCATTTCCAGCGGCAAGGCGGGAAGCTTGGTCTTTTGGCCAGCGTTCTTACCGTCGGTCACCGTTATCGGTAGCAAACCGGCGCCGGCATTCAGGTGCACGTCGTCGAACAATTCCTGTGGCTTGGCGATGGGTGCAAACGGCAATCCCGACCGTTCCAGCTTGTCCATTAATTGCTGCTTGGTATAGCGACGAAATGTTTCCTGTATCACCGGAATAATTCGGTCTTTGTGTTTAACTCGATCACTGTTGCCATCCAGGCTGGAATCTTTTGCGAAATCCGTTAACTCAAAGGCCGCACAAAAATCTTTCCACTGCTTATCACTGACAACGCCGACAAAGACCTGTTCATCATCCCCGGTTTCGAACACCTGGTAGATGGCCCACGCCGACAC
>JAUWKW010000275.1 GCA_030614035.1 Chromatiales bacterium
GTGTCACGGTGACGACCCGCATGGACGGTGCAAACCCGGACGTTGTCGATGCCAGCATTACGAACATTGTTGAAGGCGCGGTCAGCAGTATTCCCGGCATGGACCACCTGCGTTCGCGGTCGCAGCCGGGCGTGTCACAGATCACGGCTGCGTTTAACCTGGACAAAGATATTGATGTCGCGTTCAACGAGGTCCAGGCAAAGGTCAGTCAGGTGGTTCGACTGTTGCCGGAGCAGGCCGATGCGCCGGTCATCACGAAAACGGATACCAGCTCCTTTCCGGTTTTCTGGGTCACGCTAACCGGAAATCGCACGACCCAGCAACTCAATCAGTATGCGCGCACCGTCGTCAAAAAGGTGCTCGAGACAATAGACGGCGTTGGCGATGTGCAGATCGGCGGGGAGCGTCAGCGCACCATCCGGGTAAATTTGGATTTCGAGCGCATGACGGCCTTCGGCATAACCGTGCAGGACATCACCACGGCGTTTCGCAATCAGCACCTGCAATTACCCGGCGGCTATCTGGTTGACGCCGAAAAAGAGGACCTGCTGAAACTCGATCTCGAATTCCACGACCCGCTAGAGCTGGAACGCATGGTCATCGGCTATCGATTGGGCAGCACCCTGTATCTGCGAGATGTTGCGACGATCGAAGACAGCCTTGCGGATTATCGCCGCATCGGGCGTTTCATGGGGCGGCCCGGTGTCGGCCTGGGAATCGTGAAAATTGCCGGCCGCAATACCGTCGAGATCAGCCGGAATATTAGGGAACACTTGACGGAAGACGTGTTTCCCTACTTGCCGCCTGGGCTAGAGGTCATCATTTCGTCGGATGACAGCAGGTACATATTGGAGCTGATTGCATCGCTGGAGGAGCATCTGCTCGCGGGCGCCTTTTTTGCTGCGCTGATCGTCTGGCTATTCTTGCGCAGCTTTCGCGCCACATTGATTGTTGCAGCCGCGATCCCGGTATCGCTGCTCGGTGCGGTTCTGGTGATGTACATTTTCGACTTCACGCTGAACGTTGTGACGATGCTCGCCTTGCTGCTGTTGATCGGGGTCGTTGTGGACGATGCAATCGTTGTGCTGGAAAGTATCCAGCGGCGGCTGGAAGGTGGTGAAACCAATCGAGCGGTGGCGGCCACCGAAGGGGCCAACGAGGTGTTGCTGGCCGTTACGGCCTCGACCTTAACCCTGGCCGCTATCTTCGCGGTGGTACTGTTCATGCCGGGTATCCCGGGCCGGTTGTTTCGGGCATTCGGCATCGTTGTGACCTGTGGGGTCATGGTGTCGCTATTGGTCTCACTGACGCTGACGCCGATGCTGTGCTCGCGCCACCTCGCCGTGTCGAGCCGGCATGGTCAGCTGTATAAACGCCTGGCCGGGGGGTTCCAGGGCTTTGAGGAACGCTACAGGACCGTACTCAGGTGGGTGTTGGGCCATCGATGGACCGTCGTCGGCCTGGCCGCACTGGTGGTGCTGTCAACCCCGCTATTTTTTCGTGGACTCGGTGGAGAATTTTTCCCCCAGGAGGACGAAGGCTCATTCATGGTCATCGTCAAGACGCCGCTGGGGTCCAGCATCGAATATAGCGACAATCGCCTGCGTGAAGTTGAAAAGGTACTGATGTCGCACGATGTGTTCACGACGATGTTTGCAACGATTGGTGGACGCGACGGCCGGGTCAATCAGGGCATCATCTGGGTGCATATGAAGGACCGGAGCGAGCGCGACATCAAACAGTACGAACTGGTTCCGATTATCCGCAGGGAACTCGCGCAGATTCCGGGCGTTATGGCGTTCCCGGCCTCTTATTCACTCGGTGGGTCAGGCCGCGGCGATTCACTGAATTTTGCGCTACAGGGCCGTGACCTGGCCGGCGTGGCGCGCTATGCCAATGAACTGAGTGACGCGCTGGCAACGCAGCCCGGACTCGGTCATATTGATTTGGAACTGGATTTGGATCTGCCGCAAATTCGCCTGGACGTGAACCGGGAACTCGCAGCCGAACTCGGCTTGTCGGCGCGTGACATTGCCGAAGCCGCGAATGTTCTGGCCGGCGGACTGAACGTGGCCAAGTACAACAACGATCCGGGTGACGGTGAACGTTACGACGTGCGGTTGAAGGCAGCCGGCGATACGAACCTTCGGGATCTCAGCAAAATCTATTTGCGGAGCCCCACCCGGACGGTGGTGCGCCTGGACACCGTGGCGCAGTTTACGGAGACACTCGGTCCGGCGGTCATCGAGCGACTGGACCGCCAATACTCCGCCAATTTCTACGTTAACGCTACGGTATCGATGGCAGAAGGGATCGAACTGATTCAATCCGTCGCGGCAGAGACGTTGCCGCCAGGCTACAAAATTCAAATGCTCGGCACCTCCGAGGAGTTTGGCCGCACCTCGTCATCGATGGGCTTCGCATTTTTGCTCGCGTTGGCATTGGTCTATATGGTGCTGGCCAGCCAGTTCAATTCCTACCGGCAACCGTTGATCATCATGGTCGCTCAGCCGCTCGCGATCGTCGGCGGCATCGCCGCGCTGAATCTGATGGGGCAAACGCTGAACCTTTTTTCGGGCACGGGTCTGGTCTTGCTGATAGGCCTGGTGGCTAAAAATTCTATTCTGCTCGTCGATATCACCAATCAACTGCGGAACCAGGGCCAGAGCGTTGACGAAGCACTGCTCGAGGCCTGTCCAC
>JAUWKW010000145.1 GCA_030614035.1 Chromatiales bacterium
GTGAATCAGGATCCAGTTGTCATCGTCGCCGCTCGCAGGACCCCGATCGGTTCATTCCAGGGACAGCTGGCACCGCTGAACGCCACCCAGTTGTCTGCGGTAGCCTCGCAAGCAGCTCTGGCGGATGCCGGGCTGCCGCCTTCGGCAATCGACGAGGCCCTGATTGGCTGCGTGCTGCCGGCTGGCCTAGGTCAGGCACCGGCCCGACAGGCCGTTCTGGCTGCAGGTCTCCCTCAATCAGTTGGGGCGACCACTGTAAACAAGGTTTGCGGATCCGGCTTGAAGGCGGCAATGCTGGGTCACGATCTGATTCTTGCAGGATCCGCTTCTGTTGTGCTTGCAGGCGGCATGGAATCGATGAGCAATGCACCTTACATGCTGCCCAAAGCCCGCGCCGGTTACCGCATGGGGCACCAGGAAGTGCTGGACCACATGTTCTTTGACGGACTGCAAAACCCGTACGACGGCAACATGATGGGACATTTCGCCGATGCAACGGCGGCGAAATACGGGTTTACCCGGGAAATGCAGGACGAATATGCCATTGAATCAGTAAATCGAGCTCTGGCGGCTGCGGGGAATGGTAGTTTCGCCGACGAGATCGCGACAGTAACGGTTAAAAGACGACGAACGGAAACACTGGTCGACCGGGACGAAGAACCCGATCGTTGTGAGCTGGACAAGATCCCGACACTGCGACCTGCCTTTGATAAAGACGGAACGGTCACGGCAGCCAGCTCTTCATCGATTTCCGACGGAGCCGCCTCACTGATTCTGATGCGCGCCAGTGAAGCAGACAAACACGGTATCGAGCCGCTGGCGTTTGTCATCGGTCACAGCGGACATTCCCAGGAACCGGAGTGGTTTACGACAGCCCCGGTGCAGGCGGTCAAGATTCTGCAGGACCAGATCGACTGGAATTCCGACGACGTCGATTTGTATGAGATCAACGAAGCGTTTGCCTGCGTGGCGATGGCAGCAATGAAGGACCTGAACATCGATTCCGCCAAACTCAACGTCAATGGCGGAGCCTGCGCGCTGGGACACCCAATTGGCGCCACGGGGGCTCGAATTACGACAACGCTGGTATATGCGCTGCGCAACCGGGGCCTGAAGCGTGGGATCGCCGCTGTGTGCATAGGGGGCGGCGAAGCTGTCGCCATCGCGGTCGAGGTTGTTTGATCAAGAACCGCTACATGCCGCTGTAGTTTGGTCCCCCACCCCCTTCCGGCACGGTCCAGTTGATGTTCTGGGCGGGGTCCTTGATGTCACAAGTTTTGCAGTGAACGCAGTTCTGGGCATTAATCTGGAATCGCGGCTCACCATTAGCCTCCTCGACGACTTCGTATACGCCAGCCGGGCAGTACCTTTGTGCCGGTTCATCGAACAACGGTAGATTTTCACGGATCGGTAGATCGGGGTCCGCTAATTGGAGATGACAACGTTGGTCCTCGTCGTGATTAGTGCTTGAAAGAAATACCGACGACAACAAATCATGGCTAATTCGTCCGTCGGGTTGCGGATAGGTAATCGGCTTGGCGGTATCGACTCGTTTGAGATGCTCGTGATCCTGGCTGCGATTGTGCAGCGTAAACGGCAAACGACCGCGGAAAATGTTCTGATCCAGCCAGATGAAGGCCGAGCCAAGCAGCATACCGAACTTGTGCTGCGCGGGCTCAAAGTTACGCGCCTGGTACAGCTCATCATAAACCCAGGAGTTGCGCACTCTCTCCTCGTATCCAGTCAATGCAATCGAGCTTGAATCGCCGGCCTGATGCGCCGCAAAGACCTGCTCGGCAGCCAACATGCCGGTCTTCATCGCCGTGTGCGAGCCTTTAATCTTCGCTGAATTCAGGAAACCGGCGTCGCAGCCCGCCAGCAAGCCGCCAGGAAATGTTAGCCGCGGTAATGACTGCAAGCCGCCTTTATTCACCGCGCGGGCACCGTACGACAATCGCTCGCCACCCTCAAGAAATTGACTGATGCGCGGATGGTTCTTCCACCGTTGGAACTCCAGGAACGGATCCAGCAATGGATTCGTGTAATTCAAAGCAATAATGAAACCGACGTAAGCCAGGTTATCTCCAGCGTGGTATAGGAACCCACCACCCTTGGCATCCTCGCTCAACGGCCAACCGAACGTATGGACAACCAGACCTTCACGATGTCGCTTCGGCTCAATGCTCCATATTTCCTTGAAGCCTATTCCGTAGTGTTGCGGATCGGATTTGTCGCGAAGATTGAAGGTCCGCATCAAATCCTTGCCAAGATTGCCGCGACAACCCTCGGAGAAAATCGTGTACGGAGCACGAAGTTCATAACCAGCCTGATATGAATCCTTGCGCCGCCCATCAGCAGCAACTCCCATATCGCCAGTTGCGATTCCTGCTACCCGGCCGTCTTCGTACAGCACCTCTGACGCCGCGAAACCAGGAAAAATATTTGTGCCCAGCGCTTCGGCCTGTTCACCCAACCAGCGGCACAGGTTGCCCAGACTAATGATGTAGTTGCCTTTATTGTGCATTGGCGCAGGCACCAGCAACCCCGGCACTTTCAGCGCTGATTTACTGGAGTTCATGAAAAAGACATCATCGCCGGTGACCCTGGTCGTAACCGGAGCACCGAGCTGCTGCCAGTCGGGAAATAACTCATTCAGCGGCGCAGGGTCGAACACCGCACCGGAAACGATGTGAGCCCCCACTTCCGAGCCCTTTTCGACGACGGCAATATTGAGCTCCTGGTTCGCTTCCCGGGCCAGCTGCATAAGCCGGCATGCAGCGGACAATCCGCAGGGGCCTGCGCCGACGATCAGCGCATCGAAATCCATGCTCTCTCGTTGTGGCACTCTGATTCTCGTTTAAAATTTACTGGTACCGGTGGGGCGCCGTCATTGTAGCATCGGCATATTGGGTTAACTGACGTGGCCGATGGCCCTTTCACGTTGACGATAAAAGCAACGTAATGCACTTTGGTATGCAACAAACTTAAATGATTAATCTGCAATGGAACTAGGGCGCCGCTATCTCAAGGCGATGCAGGATCAGGGGCACGAACCCGATCGTGCCCAGCTCAGCGCTCTGGGCAGTCTGGCACGCGTGCAAACCGAGCTGGAACAAATGAACCCACCCGGGAAAGGTTTTGCCCGCTTGCGCCGAAAACTTCTCGGCAAATTTGCCACCAGCGTACCGGTTCGGGGTGTATACCTTTGGGGCGGAGTTGGTCGCGGCAAAACTTTTTTGATGGATCTCTTTTTCAATAATCTTCCTTTCGACGACAAGCTGCGTTTTCATTTTCATCGATTAATGTACCGGGTGCATGGCCAGCTGAAAGAGCTTTCCGGCAAGGTCGACCCCATCGACACTGTTGCTGAAGACCTGGCGCACCGGGCCAGGATTATTTGTTTTGATGAGTTTTATGTGTCGGATATTGGCGATGCGATGATCCTCGGCAAATTGCTGCAGTCATTATTTGACAGGCGAGTTTGTCTGGTCGCTACCTCAAACATTCCGCCTGGTGATCTATATGCGGGAGGTCTTCAACGAAACCAATTCCTTCCGGCCATCGACTTAATCAACAAGAACACGGAGACAGTGCACGTTGATGGCGCCCTTGATTACCGGCTTCGGGTTCTGGAACAAGCGGAAATTTACCATTCCCCGCTGGACGAAATTGCGGATTTAAATCTTTCGAGCTATTTCGAGAAAATCGCGCCGGATAAAGGTTCCAGTGGCCAGCCGTTAGAAATACTCGGTCGAGATATTACGACCCGCCGACGTGCCGACGGGATTGCCTGGTTCGATTTTGCAGAACTTTGCGGGGGGCCTCGCAGCCCAGCAGACTATGTCGAGCTGGCCCGGTGCTTCCAAACGATCATTGTTTCCCAGACACCCATATTGAACGAAACCATGGAAAATGAGGCGCGCCGATTCATAGCCTTGGTCGACGAGCTCTATGATCGTCGAGTTAAATTAATCGTATCTGCAGCGGCGCCTATCGACAGTCTGTATACGGGTAAACGCCTTGCGCAGGAATTTAAACGTACAGGCAGTCGGCTCAATGAAATGCAATCGACCCAATATCTCTCTCTGGCTCATATGCCATGAATGCTATGGCATGCGTTCCTATACTTTGCCGTACGGCAGCTGTCAATCGAATGCGCGTGGCTGAAGCGGCGGGTATTTCACGTCTGTTATAATTTCCCCTAACCTAACCCGGCGTCTGACGGCGCAATGATTTACTAAAGCAAAATGGCTGCGAAAGCCTCTATCGCCCTAAAGCGACGCGGCACTGCCGATTCCAAGCAGAATCTTCTAAAAGCAATTGCGGCTTCCGTCCCCGACCAGACGATCAGCGGGATACGGGGCAGGCGTTTTATTGCCGAGTACTACCGCGACCTGTCTACCGAGGACCTGCGGGCAAATCCACCGGATCAGCTGGCCAAAGCAGCACTATCACACTTAAAGCTTGCCGGCTCGCGGAAACCAAGTATTGCCAAAGTCCGGGTGTACAACCCCGACACACGCCGGGATGGCTGGGAATCGGACCGAACGGTCATTGAAATCGTGAACGATGACATGCCGTTCATCGTGGATTCAGTGACGGCGGCGATCGTTCGACTGGGCCACTACATTGCGCTGACCGCACACCCGGTTTTCCACGGGGTCCGTGACCAGAACGGGAAACTGATTAAGCTTTTGCTCACAAAGACAACCACGGACAAACCTCTTGCAGAATCAATGGACATACTTACAAAAAAGCCATTGGGGTTGAGTAATATTGAAGCGTTTTTTGATAATAGGGTGAACTATGCCGTCT
>JAUWKW010000227.1 GCA_030614035.1 Chromatiales bacterium
TCGGAATCTGGCTGCACTTGTTGTTCCGAACCCTGTTTGCCGTCTTCTGGCTGGTCGCCGGCTTTAACAAAATCAACAACGGTTGGCTAACGACGGATTACCTGAAGCTGATATTCCTGGACCGGCTCACCGAGATGCCGCCGGATGCGTTTGCCGTAATGTACCTGCAGAACTTTGCGATACCGATGTACATCGCCGTCGCGTGGGTCGTCACGCTGGGCGAAATCTACTCCTCAGTGGGCCTTTTATTCGGCATCACCACCCGCCTCGCGGCCGCGGTCAGTTTCTTTATCCTGTTTAACCTCGCTATCGGCGGCTACTATGATGCGTCGCTGCTGCCGTTCTTTATTCTGAACCTGATATTTCTGTGGTGGCCTTCGGGATTGTGGCTCGGCTTCGATCGGTGGCTTGCGCGACGCTATCCGCAGGTCCGGTGGTTTCGTTAGCTACCGTCCCGCGCTGTCTACGATTGTGGGACGGGCCGTTTTCGCTCTTCAGCAACTAAAGATATAGTCCTGAGCACGTTCGTACGATCTTCTTTCGCGATGCACCAGGCATGGAATTCCTGTCGGGGCATGGGTTCAGCAATGAAATACCCTTGTGCAAGATCGCAACCAAAGTTTTGAAGCAACCCAAATTGCTCCTGTGTTTCCACGCCTTCAGCAATGACGTCCAGATCGATAGCCTTTGCCAGACCGAGTATCGCCTGGAAGAAACGTGCATCGGTGCTGGATTCTGTCAGCCGCGCGATGAATGATCGATCGACTTTAAGGGTATGCACAGGCAGATCAACAAGGTAACTCAATGAAGAATAACCGGTTCCAAAGTCGTCGATATGGATATCCAGACCGTAGCTCGAGAGATCAGTCAGTGCAGCGTGGGCAAGCTTAAAATCCTCAAGCAACATCGTTTCCGTCAACTCGACATTAATCAGCTTCTGGTCGATATTGTGCCCTCGCAGGATCTGCCTGATATCGTCGAGAAGATTCGGGTTTCGAAGCTGGTGCGGGGAAAGATTCACGCTGATCGGAATATCCCAGTCGGACTCTTCGCGCCACAGTGACAACGATTCACAAACGAAATGCAAAACTGACTCAAATAACCCGTCGATAATGCCCATCTCCTCACTGAGCGGTATGAAATCAGATGGCGGAATAATTGAACCATCAGGTCGAATCCATCGCGCTAGTGCCTCGACTCCGGCGGTCTGACCGGTACTCAGCCTCAATTGCGGCTGAAAATAAGCGCCGATCTGACCGCTGGAGATCGCCTGACGAAGCTCTGACTCGATGGAAAATTTGTGCCTCGCGCGATGTTGCATCTCCGCCTTGTAGTAGGTTATTCCGGGTCCCGATTTCCGTTTTGCACGGTGTAAGGCCGCTTCGGCACCGCGGAATATCGCCTGGGCATCACGCCCATGCGCGGGATGCCACGATACACCAATGCTGGCTTTCAGGAACAGGTCACGGCCGCCGGCAACAAACGGTTTTTCAATCTTGCTTCTGATCTGTTCGGCCAACATATGCAAAGCATTTTGATCAGCAATACCGGAAATCAAACAGGCAAACTCGTCGTCTCCGAAGCGGCCAACCACGGCCGAACCGGTACCGTCAATGGCGTTCATTAATCCCGCGAGCCGTGTCCCAATGGATTTCAACAGCTTTGTGCCGATATCATAGCCGATGGTCTCATTGAGAAAACTGAATCGCTCGATGTCCAGCAGAACGACCGCCGTATGCAGATCCGGGCCATCCGCTTCGTCTATCATTGACTGCAGTTCTTCAATCAAACGTAAGCGATTAGGCAGTTCGGTCAACGGATCGTAATATGCAAGTTTGTGCAATGCAGAAGTGCGCTCGGCCACGCGCTGTTCAAGCATCTCATTCACTTGCCTCAAGGCAAGGTCAGCGTGCCACTTGCCGCATAGCGCAGCGGCCCACTGCCGGCATTCGACAGCGTGAAACGGCTTTTTGAAAAAGAAAATTTTGTCGGCCGGCGGAATTTGGTTACCCAAGTCCTCCGGGTCCGAGCGGAATGAACCGGTAACAATCACAATGTTGACGTTCGGATCCAACTTGCGGATCTGTTTTGCTGCTTCGATGCCGTTAATTCCGGGCGCCATTCTGATATCCATAAATACGATCGAAAACGGCCTGCCCGAATTGAACGCATCGGCGACCGCTTCGACCGCGGCCTGGCCCTGATCGCACGACTGCACATTGAACGTGGCAGCATCGTCCTCGTTGGTTTCATCCCCGAACAGAACCTTCTCAAGATCCTTGAGCGTGGTGTTAGCCAAATCAGGCCTGAAATTGGCTCCGAGACAACGAATATACTCCTCGATGACGACTGTCTCGTCATCGACAACAAGGATTCTGTTTGAGGTCGTATCGTCAGGAGTCACCGCAACGCGTCCTTGTTAATTCGCTTCGATCATGCTGGCAACATCTTTAACAAGCTGGGTAAATGACAGCGGCTTGTCGTAATAGTGCAGCTTCATTGGCGGCGGGATGCGTTTTGCCAGCTCTTCCCTTGAGATATCGGAAAACCCGGTGACGAACACGATTTCGACGTTCGGATCGAGCTTTCGTATTCGGGTACCCGCTTCCACACCATCAATTCCCGGCGGCATTCTGACGTCAAGAATGACCACGTCGAACGGATGATCTTCTTGCGCCGCCTGCTCGGCGAGGGTTATTGCGTCCTCCCCCTGACTACAGGACACCACGTCAAACTCCGGTGTCTCCTTGATGTCCGTTTTCGGGTCGAAGAGATCCGCTTCGAGTGAGTCCAGGGTCGCCATCGTTGAGGTAGCCTCTGACCGACCAAATGCACCCTGATAACATTCGAGAATCTGCTCATCGTCATCGGCGATCAGCACACGTAACCTGTTTCCATGTTTTTCCACGCTCATGTCTCAACCTCCCTGTGCTGCTGGCAACAGCACATGAAAATCCGCTCCATTGCCCACTCCGGAGCTTTCTGCGCGAATACGACCGCCCATCCCGGCCAGCGCATTCGCACACCAATGCAGTCCCAGCCCGCTAAGGCCGCGTTCTTTAGACGAGTAGCCCCGCTGAAAAATTTTTTCACGCGTCTGCACATCAAAACCGCAGCCGCTATCGCTAACTGTCAATCGGATCATTTCTTTGTCGTCAACGGCCTCAGTGGTTGCTGATACATGGATAACACCCTTTGGCGAACCGCTTCGGACGATCGATTCGTAGGCGTTCAGAATGATGTTGCCAAGCACCTGCAATAAACCGACCCGATGGGCATACAC
>JAUWKW010000019.1 GCA_030614035.1 Chromatiales bacterium
ACTGGTAATCTTGAAATTCACCTGGATCGTCGGATCTCGGAAAAGCGTGTCTATCCGGCGATCAATATCAATCGTTCCGGGACTCGTAAAGAGGAATTGCTTACCGAGCCGGATGAACTCCAGAAGATATGGGTGCTAAGAAAAGTCCTGCATCCAATGGATGAGTTGGCAGCCGTAGAATTCCTGCTAGGAAAGATGCAGGACTCAAAAACGAACGCGGATTTCTTCGAGGCAATGAAACGCTAAGAGGTTTCTGTCAGCCGAAAAGCTGCGCTACTCCCGCTCGCGGCCAACTGCCCTGTATCCAATGTCCTTCCGATAATAGAGACCATCCCAGCGAATCTCGCCTGCCAATCCATAGGCTTCCCGTTGAGCTTCGGTAACTGTGCTGCCAAGCGCTACGGTACACAGGACCCGGCCGCCACTGGTTACGATGGTATCGCCATCCCGAGTTGTCCCTGCATGAAATACCTTTAGGTGTTCGGGCAAGTTTTCCGGGATACCCTCGATGACGGCCCCCTGGTGGTACTTACCCGGATAACCGCCGGCCGTCATCACGACTCCCAGGGCGACTCGCGGATCCCATTCAGCCTGAATGTTTCCCAGCCGCTGATCCAGCGTGGCGTCGATCAGCGCAACGAGATCGGATTTCAGGCGGAACAGTAACGGCTGAGTTTCCGGGTCGCCCAGCCTGCAGTTGAACTCAAGAACTTTCGCTGTTCCGTCCGGGGCGATGACCAGCCCGGCATACAGGAAGCCCGTGTAAGGATCGCCCTCCTTTAGCATTCCTTCCACGGTCGGCCGCATGATGTCGGTCATGATTCGTGTGGCAACCGCCTCGGTGATAACCGGCGCCGGTGAATACGCGCCCATCCCTCCCGTGTTTGGCCCACGATCCCCATCGTCGCGTGCTTTGTGGTCTTGTGAAGTTGCCAATGGAAGCAGGTTGTGGCCATCAACCATTGCGATGAAGCTTGCCTCCTCGCCTTCCAGAAAGTCTTCGATGACAATTTTTTCTCCGGCAGCACCGAAGGCGCCTTGCTGCAACATCTGGCGAACTGCCGATTCGGCTTCATCGGGGTTTTGGGCAATGACAACACCCTTGCCCGCCGCCAACCCGTCGGCCTTGATCACAATTGGTGTTATACGTCGCTGCAGGTAGTCCAGCGCCTTGTCTACTTCGGTAAAACTCTGGTACGCCGCTGTTGGAATACCGTGACGTTCCATGAACTCCTTGCTGTAGGTTTTGGATCCCTCGAGCCGTGCGGCGGCGGCGGTGGGCCCGAAACAGCGCAAACCGGCAGCCACAAAACGATCCACGATGCCATCTGCCAGGGGAGCCTCTGGTCCAACGACGCTTAGGTCGATCCCCATTGAGCCGGCGAATTCCAGTAGATCGTCAATATCCGTGGCAGCGATATCGACGTTCTCCACGCCGAACTCGCCGGCCGTGCCGGCATTCCCAGGAGCAACAAACACTTGATCCGCTTGGGGGGACTGGGCCAGCGACCATGCCAGCGCATGCTCTCGGCCCCCGCCTCCAATCACAAGAATCTTCATATACTGTTGGTGCTAATGACGAAAATGGCGCATTCCGGTGAACAACATTGCAATGCCGTGCTCGTTAGCTGCCGCAATGACCTCCTCGTCGTTAACCGAGCCGCCAGGTTGGATAATGACCCCTACTCCGTGCGTGGCTCCAGTATCTATTCCGTCGCGGAAAGGAAAGAATGCGTCGGACGCCATCGCCGCGCCCCGCAGCTCGAGTCCGCCTTCCGCGGCTTTCAACGCAGCAATTTGGGCGCTCATAACGCGGCTTGTCTGCCCCGCTCCAATACCTAAAGTTGCACCGTCTTTGCAATAGACAATCGCGTTGGACTTGACGAACTTGGCAACATTCCACGCGAGCAGAGCATCGATTACTTCCTGGTCAGTTGGCGCCCGTTCGCTAACGACAGTGAGTTCGGAACGACTTACTGAAGCAAGGTCTCGGTCCTGCAGCAACATACCGCCGGTAATCTGGCGCAATTCCAGGTCCCAACTGGGGGTCCGTGGAAGGTTCCCGCTCTCCAGAACCCGAATTTTCGGTTTTTTCCGAAGTGCCTCCACGGCTGATTCATCAAAGCTGGGCGCGATGATCGCCTCGATAAACCGTTGATCAATCATCGACGCGGCGGTCGGTCCGTCGACAGCGCTGTTGAGTGCAATAATGCCGCCGAACGCCGACTTCGGATCAGTGGCATACGCTTTGCCGTAGGCTTCCAGCGCCGTTGCTGCGATGGCAACCCCACAGGGATTCGCATGCTTGACGATGACACAGGCCGTTGGATCAAGCGTTAGCGCGCACTCCATTGCCGCATCCGCGTCGGCAATGTTGTTAAACGACAATGGTTTTCCCTGTAGCTGTCGAGCCCCGATAACAGCTCCTGTGCCACCTGTCAGCGCGGTATAGACGCCTGCCTGCTGATGCGGGTTCTCTCCGTAGCGCAAATCCGAATGTTGGCGCAGACCTACGGGATATTCTTTTGGCAGCGTCTTATCGTCGTCGCTGGAACGCAGATATGCCCAGATTGCCGCGTCATAACAGGCAGTGTGCGCAAACGCTTTCTTGGCAAGATTAAGACGGGTAGCCGGCGTCAGGCGACCGTCCCCACGTTTCAGTTCACTGATAACCGCTTCGTAATCCTGTGGGTCCACCACAGCGGCGACGCGCTCATGGTTTTTAGCCGCGGCGCGAATCATTGCCGGCCCCCCAATGTCGATATTTTCTATCGCGTCGGCAAACGTGCATTCCGACTGCGCGACCGTCGATTCAAACGGATAAAGATTTACAACCAGCATGTCAATCGGGTCGATTGAGTGTTCTTCCATGGTGTCATTGTCTACTTCGAGTCGGCCCAGTAGCCCACCATGAATTGCAGGATGGAGCGTTTTAACGCGGCCATCCAGGATTTCCGGGAAGCCGGTGACCTCTGAAACTTCTTGGACCGCAATGTTGGCCGATCGCAAATGCGAAGCGGTGCCACCCGTCGAAATAATATCGGCGCCTATATGGATCAATGCCTGGGCAAAATCAACAATGCCCGTCTTATCAGAGACGCTAATCAGAGTTCGAAAACGGTGACTCATGGCCTGGTCAGCCTGCCGGGCATGTCAACATGGTAGCGAGTTCGAATGCGGCGCGAATGCTTTAGCCCAGCAGGCGGTACATCTTCAGCTTTTTGTGCAGGGTCGCCCGGTTAATTCCGAGAATATTCGCTGCAAGCGTTTGATTTCCCTGAGTGTAATCCATCACCGTTGCAAACAAGGGGGGCTCGACTTCACCCAACACCAAGCCGTAAAGTTCGGCGGGTTTGTGGCCATTCAAGTCCTTCAGATATGACCTTAAGGCTTCTTCAGTTAGGCTTCTAAGTGGTCGGTTCCTGACCTGTACCGGGTGATCCTTCTTGTTCGTTCCAGATCCAACGGATTTTCTTGTCGAAGCTTTTTTGGTTCTCGTCTTTGGCACTGGTCGGGCACTCCCTCACGTGAACGCTTTTGCACAGCCACCCGTCCTTGTTCGTCGTAGCGATCGAAAAATTCCTTGGTTAGACGCTTCTGTTCACTGACCGTTTCGACGCGCACAAAAATATCGCGAAACCGGCCCGCCTTTTCTAAATACCGGCAGTACCATGACAGATGCTTTCTCGCTACTCGGACGCCCCGGTCTTTTCCGTAAAGTTGGTACAGGGCGTCGAGGTGTTCGAGAATGATATCACGTCGGATTGCAATTGAGAGTGGTTTCGGCAAAACTTTTGTTTGCAGGAAGCTAGAGATCTGCTGAAAAATCCAGGGTTGTCCCAGTGCGGCGCGACCGATCATGACGCCATCGGCTTTGGTTTGATTCAGAATTCTAGCTGCATCGGATGGTCCGCCAATGTCGCCATTGGCAAAAACCGGAATCGAAACAACGGATTTGATTGCCCGGATCGTCTCAAACTCTGCATTACCGCGAAACATGCATGCTCGCGTTCGCCCGTGAACGGCGATGGATTTAATTCCAGTCGATTCAGCGAGTTTCGCAATTCCCACGCCGTTGCGATGGTCCGGGTCCCAGCCGGTCCGCATCTTGAGCGTTACCGGTACTGAAACGGCATTGGCAACAGCCTCCAATATGTCTCTTACGAGGTTCTCGTCTTTCAATAGCGCTGATCCGGCCAGTTTTCGGCACACCTTTTTCGCCGGACAACCCATATTGATGTCGATAACGTCGGCGCCGAGCTGAACCGCGGCTTGGGCTGCGGATCGCATTTTATCGGCGTCGGCGCCCGCGATCTGGACGATCTTCAGTCCGTTTTCCGAAGTCAGCATTAATCGCTGACGGCTCTTCTCAGTCTGCCACAATGTCACGTCTGAAGTGGTCATTTCAGTTACAGCGAGCGCCGCCCCAAAGCGTCGGCAAATTGAGCGGAAGGGTTGGTCTGTTAGTCCAGCCATCGGTGCCAGAACGGCTTGACCATTTACCGGGTGCGGTCCGATTTGCAGTTTCGCTGTAGTCATCGTTCCGCTTTCCGGTCGCACTTCAAACCCGCATAGCGGGTCATGACGCAAAGATCGATCTCGTAACCTTGAGCTGCGTCGCCGGGGTCTTCAACAGTGACGCCGATTGGCAGCAGATTTCCCGGCTGAAGCATCGCACCGGCCGATGTTTGGTCACTCCGATACTCGGATGCACTGAAAACGCCGCGTGCAACCAGGTTGGCCCACCGGTCGCGCAGCACGATGCGCAAAAGGGGTTCGCCGACTGCTTCTGTACCGTTGATCACCATCTGCGCCCGGATATCGAGAACCCCAGCGCTGGAGTCTCCGGATACGGCTTCCGAGCCACGGATTTCGTAGGCGCGCAGATCCCACTCCGGATATAACGGCAAGCGAATCAAAGAGTAGAGGGTCCGGATAGCTTCCCCGTACCGGGCGTGGGTGGCCAGAGCGTCCCGGTTATCGTGCACCAGCTGCACGATCAGGGTAATCAATAATATGACGCCGCTGATCGCCCACCATCGATTGTTAACTGTCGCTCCGTTACGGAGCGTATCCCTGGTGTCTGATGTCGGGGACAGATCCTGCCAGCCGGGTATTCCTGGATCAGCGGTCTCCCCGTCTGTAACGGTATCGGTTTGCGGTAACGAATCCTGGCTGTATTCGGCGAAGTCCTCAGGTTCCGTGGCATCGTCCCGGCCGGCCCCGGTGTGATCAGCCGCTTCCGCCCCTTTCTCGAAATCGTATTGCGACTGGCTCGTGGTAGAGGATTCCCCTTCAACGATAAACACGGGCCTGTCGTCATCGGCCTCATCGAAAATTTGTCTGAGCCATTCGTCTTCACGCGTGGCACCGGTATCGTCATCCGTCTCGTCCTCGGTTTCGCTTTCGGTGCTGATCTGTGTGTCTGGTTCGGATTCAGAGAACTCCGCACCGGACTGGAGTTTTGGCAGGAACGGCACCGTCTCTTCTGCCGCCGCCGGGCCAGGCCCATCTGAATCTTCTGGTTCCTCTGGTTTGTTTGTTTCGCCAAAGTACCCGGACAGTTGACCGCTCAGCCGATCGTAGTCGACAGATTCGATTGTCGAGGCGTCCCCGGATTCACCATCAGCCGCACTGTCTTCGGTGGACTCGGGGGCGCTCCGCTCGCCTTGACCCTGGCCCACCACGTTATCGGGCTGATCTTCGCTGAGTGTCGTCAGCGCGTCGAAGACAGCCTCGCAGTTTCCGCAACGCACGGCGCCCTGCGCCAGCCGCAGTTGCTCGGCTGTCACGCGAAAGGACGTGCTGCATTCAGGGCATCGGGTCAGCATCGGATGAATTAGTGGGCGCGCGCGCCGGTAAGCAAAACCCAACCATTCTGCTCATTTTTCACAGACAGTTCGAGCCAGTTAGCGTATGCAAGCCTGACCCCTTCGGACTGATGATCGAGGATACCGCTCAGTATTACGTTGGCACCTGGCGCCGTGATCTTACTCAGCGTTGGAGCAAGATCAATTAGCGTTGCGCTCAATATATTGGCCAAAAGCACATCATACTGCGCATTCGTCGGCAGATCCGAGAGTGCTAACACTCGTAGCTGGTGGTCACAGGCATTTCGGCTAGCGTTAGCGCGGGTCGCCTGCAGGGCTTGATCATCCCGATCGACGGCGACCGCACTGCGTGCGCCCAGAGCCAATGCGGAAATTGCCAGCACGCCGGAACCGCATCCGAAATCCAGCACAGTTTTCCCTTCCAGCGGCGTGCCGGCAAGCCACTCAAGACACATCGCGGTGCTCTCGTGCGCACCGGTACCAAAAGCCAGGCCCGGCTCGAGAACGACCTCGGCCCAACCGGTCTCTTGCTTCTTCCGTGTTGACGGGCAGACCCGCAGGCGCTTTCCAAAGCGCATGGGATGTGCGTGCCGTTTCCACTCCTGCTGCCAGTCGTAATCTGGGATGACCGAGAATTCCAATGAGTTGAAATCGGCTCCAGTCAGTCGCGTTTGAATTTCATCGGCCACCGCGTCGCTGCGAAGGGATGTTGGCAGAAGCGCCGACACGCGTGTCCTTGCCCAAAGCGGCGTAGATCCGGGCGTCGGCTCGAGTACGGGATCCGATCCGGCATTACTGAAAGATATCGCGACAGCGCCAATCGACTCCAGTACGTCCTGCAGGGTTTCGGGCTCGATTCGACCCAGGTTCATTGCAAGTTGTAGCCACGGCATGTGCGCTGCCCGTCAACGACGGTATCGTCGCGTACTCACAAGCCCAGTCGCTTCTCGAGATAGTGAATATCAGTTCCACCCGCCTTGAAAGCCGCATGCTGAAAGATTTCCTGGTGTAAAACAATATTGGTCTTAATGCCGTCAATGACCATCTCGTTCAACGCGGTCCGCATTCTCGCAATTGCTGATTTGCGGTTAT
Organism: Chromatiales bacterium; assembly: GCA_030614035.1. GTDB lineage: Bacteria > Pseudomonadota > Gammaproteobacteria > Steroidobacterales > JAPUGB01. The sequence goes on from JAUWKW010000019.1 coordinate 6,924, forward strand.
CACCACAGGCAATGACCTTGGCGATCATAGAGTCATAGAATGGCGGCACGGTATAACCACTATATAAATGGCTATCAACACGGATTCCCGGTCCGCCGGGCGGGTGCCATAACTCGATTTGCCCGGGAGATGGGGTGAAATCCTTCGGGTCTTCGGCGTTGATTCGGCACTCAATGGCGTGACCCCGCAGTGATATGTCTTCCTGCGAAAAGCTAAGCTTTTCACCCGCAGCGATTCGCAATTGTTCTATAACAAGATCGACGCCGGTAATCATTTCAGTAACGGTGTGCTCTACTTGCAGGCGGGTATTTACTTCTATGAAATAGAATTGACCGTCCTGGTATAGAAACTCAAAAGTTCCTGCGCTCGCGTAACCGACTTCTCGACACGCTTCAGCGCAACGCTCGCCCATTTCTACGCGTTGTTCGGTGGTAATTCCGGGTGCCGGTGCTTCCTCGATGATTTTCTGATGTCGACGCTGCATCGAGCAATCGCGGTCATAAAGATGAACCGCGTTACCGAACGTATCCGCAAGAACCTGGAATTCGATGTGCCGCGGCCGCTCGAGAAATTTCTCCATATAAACCATGTCGTTGGCAAAGGCGGCTTGTGCTTCTGATCGAGTGACTGTAATCGCATTAAACAGTGACGCTTCGGTGTGCACCACGCGCATACCCCGACCACCGCCTCCCCCGGCGGCCTTGATGATGACCGGATAACCGATATCGCGAGCGATTCGGATATTTTCGTCGGGATCCTCTTCTAAAGGGCCATCAGAACCGGGCACGGTTGGGACGCCCGCTTCCTTCATCACTTTAATTGCGGAAACCTTGTCCCCGAGTAAACGGATAACTTCAGGTGGAGGTCCAATGAAGGTGAATCCACTGGAGGCAACTCGCTCGGCGAAATCCGCGTTCTCGGACAAAAATCCATAACCCGGATGAATTGCTACAGCGTCGGTTACCTCAGCGGCGCTGATTATCGCCGGCATATTAAGGTAGCTGTCCGCTGACGGCGCTGGTCCAATGCAAACTGTTTCGTCGGCCAACAGCACATGCTTCTGATTGGCGTCCGCCGTTGAATGGACCGCAACGGTTTTTATTCCCAGCTCCCGGCATGCCCGCTCGATACGAAGGGCGATTTCCGCGCGGTTGGCAATGACAACTTTATCCAACATTATCGAGTTACCGCGTCATTCGGCGAAGAACACCGTGTTGATGCCCGGGGCCCAAAGCCAGCCGGTCAACCGATAACAAACAGCAGTTGGCCGTATTCGACCGGCTCGCCGTTTTCCGCTTCGATCGATAGAATGCGACCCGCGACGTCGGCTTCTATTTGATTCATCATTTTCATCGCTTCGATGATGCAGAGAGTGTCACCCGCATCGATTCGATCTCCGACACTGACGAAGGGATCAGCCGTGGGCCCCGAGGCGCTGTAAAAAGTGCCGACCATTGGCGCCAGGACCCTATGCCCTTCTTCGTCAGATTCGTCAGGGCTAGCTGCCGGAAGATCGGCAGCGGGTTGATTTGGCACCTCCGATGCGGCGGGCGCGGGATGAGCTGGCGCTGCAGCGGCCGCCGCCACTGCTGGCGCCGAAGTTGGAAACCGGCTGATTCGGACCGCTTCCTCACCTTCGGTGATCTCAATCTCTGCGATTCCCGATTCTTCCAGCAGTTCAATCAGTTTCTTTACTTTGCGAATGTCCATGGCCGGTTTCTTGCTCGGTGCTAGGCAGGTTGATCTTGCAGGTATTGGTGAGCTGCGTGTAATGCCAACTCATAGCCTTGTGGTCCCAGCCCAGTGATGGTGCCCACGGCGATGTCTGAGTAATACGATTGTTTGCGGAAATCTTCGCGGCCGTAGATGTTGCTGATATGCACTTCGACGAACGGAATACCAACCGCCAGCAGCGCGTCGCGCAAGGCAACGCTGGTGTGGGTAAATGCTCCGGGGTTTAGCAGGATGAATTCGACGTGGCCCGCAGCGCCCTGAACTCGATCGACTAGCTCGGCCTCTGCGTTGCTCTGGAAGGCCTCTAAGCTGTGGCCGAGTTTGCCCGCTGCTGCAGCCACGGATTTCTCGATCGCTGCCAGCGTCGTGGAACCGTAGACGTCCGGTTCCCGTGTGCCCAGGAGATTGAGGTTCGGGCCGTTCAGAAGAAGTATTGTCGCCATCATTTCGCCATTTTTGCCGACGATCCCGGCATGTTAGCGGCAAGTTAAACGAAAATAGGCGCAAAATAAAGACATATGCCACGCTTCGGCATAGGCCATCGGGCCCGGTTCCCTGCCCTCTAGAGCGTCTGAAGTCGTTGGCGCGCGGCGTCCACGTCTATCTCGCCGGCCCCAAGCTCGGCCATCACGGCAAGGATCAGCTTCAGGTCCGCCGCATGCAGCTCTCCCAGCTGGATTTTCAGGATTTGCCCGGCTTCATCCACCAGCACGGAGAACGGGAGGCCGAGAAAGTCCAGACCAAAGCCGTCCGTGACTTCGATGGCATCCTCCTGTCCTACGAGTATCGGGTAGGTGATGCCCGTCTCCATCGTGAAGGCGCTGACATCGGGCGCCCGGTCGATCGCTATGCCGATTACCTGGAGGCCGTCGTTACCTGATTCTTCATGCAGTTGTTGCAGCAGTGGCATTTCGCGTCGGCAGGGCGCGCACCAGGTTGCCCAGAAATTAATCAACATGGGTCGGCCAGACCAGTCCGATATCGGACGAGGGACGCCATTCAGGTCCGAAAGTACGAAATCCGGCAGCACAGTCGCGGCTTCGGTCAGATCGGGCTGCGGGATTGTCCTGCCGGTATCACCGATGAACAGACCCAGGTTCCGGCCGAAGTACAGCCCGGCAGCCAGGCAGGCGACCACGAGTAGCGTCCAACGGACGATTTGGATATTGCGCCGCATTGCTGCGCTAGTTCATCACAGTTTTCAAATGCACCAGGAATTCATCGGGCGGCACGTAGCCGATGACCCGACCGGCTCGAACTTCGGTACCTTGCCGGTCAAAGAAAACAATCGTGGGTGGGCCGAATATTCCGAAACGCCGCATCAGGGCCTGATCAAGCTCATCGTTAGCGGTCACGTCAGCCTGCAGCAGCACGGTCGCGGATAGCGCTGTCTGCACAGCCGGATCGGAAAAGGTGAAGTGTTCCATTTCCTTGCAGGACACACACCAGTCAGCATAGAAATCCAACATAACCGTTCGCTCTAATTCCGCTGCGCGTTGAAGTTCGCTGTCCAGGTCGGAAACCGACTTTATGCGTTTGAATTCCAGTTCCGGAGTAGCTACCGACGTACCGCCGATTCGCTGCAGAGGCTGCAGCGGATTCTGCGCACCAGTCAAGGCGCCGATTAGCAGCGTGGCGCCGTATAAAACGGCCAGCAATCCGAAGCCCTTGCCAAGTTTATGCGATGGACCGGACGGTTCCGTCAGAGGCCGAAAAGCCCCGAGGAAAACTCCAGCCATAAAAACCAACAGCGCCCAAAGGCCCATCGTTATCTCGCCTGGCAGAATCCGGTCCAACATCCACACGGCCAGACCCAGCAGCAAAAATCCAAATGTGCCTTTGATCCCGTTCATCCAGGCGCCCGCCTTCGGTAAGAGTTTGCCGGCCGACGTTCCGATGACGATCAATGGCAAGCCCATGCCCAGGCTGAGCGCAAACAGTGCCAGCCCGCCCCTCAGCATATCGCCGGTCTCCGCGACGACGGCCAGCGCCGCCACCAGTGGGGGTGCAACGCAGGCGGTGACGACGAGCGCCGATAGAGCACCCATGAAAATCGTACCGGCATAGGTACCGGCTTTTCGCTGGCTACTTATCGCAGTAAGACGTGTCTGCCAGGCAGCGGGTAACTGCAGCTCGTACAGCCCAAACATTGCCAGGGCGAGTACGATGAACAACGCGGCAACTCCGACAATGATCCATGGGTCCTGAAATACGGCTTGAACTTGTTGTCCGGCCAGCGCGAATAGAGCGCCGGCAATGGAATAGGTGATAGACATGCCGAGCACGTAGGTCAAGGACAATAAGAACGCTCGGTGGGTCGTGACCTCCGCGCCCTGACCGGCGATGATGCCGGAAAGAATGGGAATCATGGGCAGCACACAGGGCGTGAACGCCAATAACAGGCCGAAGCCCATGAACGCGGCCAACACGGTAAACAGATTGCCACGGGCAATCATTGCAAACAGGCGGTCTTGCTCGGACTCCAATGGTGCTATCGAGCGAGGTCGATCCGCTGCCGTTGCTCTTGGCAGTTCCACGGACATCAGCCTGACCTGCGGCGGATAGCAAATGCTGTCCTTCTTGCAGCCCCGGTATTCGATCCGAACGTCAATTGTTCTGGGTTCCGGCGTAGCCCGCGACAGCGGAACCGTTGCAACCGCGTCGCGATAAAAAACCTGCGTATCGCCGAAGTATTCGTCCGATTCGGGCGTACCAGACGGCAGCATCAACGTACCGGTCTGTATGCCATCAGCGTTGGTGGAGACCGAAATGCTGTCGCGGTAGAGATAATAGCCCTCGGCGATGACCCAGGTGACCGTCAGGTTGAACGGATCGCTTACACCGATGAATGGCCGGAAAGCGCGGTCGGGAGGCAAAAGTTGGTCATCTGTTCGAGATGTTGAATTCAGCCACTCGCGCAAATCACCGGTATCTTGCACGGACGCGCGCGAGGGTTCCGATGACGCCAGGGGAAGTGTAGTGGTCCATTTCTGTGGCGGGTAGCACAATCCGAAATCCGCACAGCCTTGCAACCGTAGCTCAAGTTCCAGCTCGTCCGGTGCGCCCTCGCTGCGCTTGAATGGGATTCTGACTACCGCTTCGTCGCGGTAGATTTCCATTTCCCCAAAAAATTCATCCGCGTGAAGTTCACCTTGCGGAAACACAGGTTCACCGACTTCGATGCCCGGCGTCAGGCCGCTGACGCCCATGCGATCCCGATACAGATAATGCTCCGGTTCAATGATCCAGCGGACCAACACCTCGTCGCCCCGGATTTCTGTCTGGTAGCGGAATGCCTCTTCAGGCCGCAAAACGTCCTGCGCAAATGCGCTCGAGGCGACCGTGATTAAGACAAATCCGGCGGCCATTACGCGCCGCAATGTATGGAAGAATTTCTGGAACATTAGCCTACCGATTTAGTTAACCAGTCCAGATATGGAGCAGAACCTTGGGTAACAGGGACACCGATGATTTCGGGAAGTTAATAATGGTGAAGATCCGAAATCGCGTTCTC
>JAUWKW010000078.1 GCA_030614035.1 Chromatiales bacterium
AAATTTGTTTAGCCGCTCCTTAGCGCTTTCGGCCAATTCAGCCAGAGTCGGAAGATTTACCGGGCCGAGGTCCAGCGTAGAGTAAATGTGGGGCTCCTCGACGACATAGACACAGTGAATCGATGCATCCAGATCATCAGCAAGTCTGCGTGCCCATGGCAGCGCCGCCGCTGAGAACTCGGAAAAATCGGTCGGAAATACGAGGGTTTTGATCTCTACTACCATGATCCGGTGACCTCCTACCTGCTCTGCCCAATTGCAGCCTATCGATGGCGCCAGGGGTCGGCAATACGGACTTCTACCAACTGTTGGTGGCCGTTTAGCGTGTGTTTTACGATCCCGGCGGCCATCGGATTTTACCACCATCGATGGTCTTGGTTGCCGGCTGTGTCCACATAGGAGATTGCAGCTGATTCGGGGCTGTTCGGGCTGCCGCAACTCTTGGCAATATGCTGGTTTTCGGGGTAGCAGGAAAAAACCATGAACATCGTAATCACCGGTAGCACCAAAGGTATCGGGCTTGGCATGGCGCGGGAATTTCTCCTGCGAAGCCACGACGTAGTGATCTCGAGTCGTCGCCCGGACGCGGTCGAACGAGTGGTCGCCGAGTTGAAGGCTGCCGCACCCGATCGACGCGTCGTTGGGTGTGCCTGCGACGTGACTGACTACGGCCAGGTCGAAACGCTGTGGGATATGGCCGCCGACTCACTTGGATCGGTAGATATCTGGATCAATAACGCTGGCAGGGATGCGACGAAGGTTCCGTTTTTCATGCTGCCCCGCGAAGAAATTCCCGAAACCGTCAACACCAACATGATTGGGATGATGTACTGCAACCATGTCGCCATTCCAAAAATGTACAAACAAGGTCACGGCACGATATTTAATATGGAGGGATTCGGCAGTAACGGCCAAGTCCGCGTTGGCGCTGCGGTATACGGTTCAACGAAATACGCTTTGAGATACTTCACGGAATGTATGGCACTGGAGTTGAAAGATACGCCGGTAAAGATGGGCTACCTGAGTCCGGGGATCGTGATTACCGATATGTTGATTCCGCCTCCGGAGCGGCGTGGGCGGGGATGGGAGGAGGCAAAGAAGATTCTCAACCTGCTGGCCGACAATGTTGAAACTGTAACTCCCTACCTCGTGGAAGGTATTTTGAACGTTCAAAAAAGTGGCGAAGCGGTTCGCTGGTTGACCCCGAAGAGAATCAGACGACGAAAGCTTGAGTCATTGTTTAAGAAACGCGATGTTTTCACGCCCCTCGGGTTGTGAGCAGCTGCGGGCCATGCTGCGCCGCCAAGCTATCGTGTTTATGCTCGAGCAGAAATCTCAGCCGGCATTGGGCCGGGAGCGAAGATTCGAACGGCGATGGCAATGACAAAAATGACGGCGTTGGCGGCACCTACCAAAATGAACGGCGCGGCAGGTATCCAGCTGTCAAATAGCCGGCCGCCGACAAGAGTCGATATCAGTATGCCGATGGCACCGAACAATGCGGACATGCCGATGACTGAACCGCGCTTGGCAATCGGCGCCTCCTGACCGATCAGTGCCATCGAAGCCAATAAACAACTTACCTGTCCGATGCCGACCAGTACGAAATAGGGGTATCCAGACGGGTCCAACGGATCATCGACTAAGCCGACGCTGAGAAAGGCGGCGCCGGCGATCCCTGTGCCAATGACTACGCCGGTAACGCGATTGAGACGATCCAGCGCTGGACCCACAACAAAGGTCCACAACATTGCAGCTGTCTGCGCGATCAAAAGTAGAAACACAGCTTGCTTGCTCGCGGTAGCGGTCGTCATGCCCTGCTCGAGACCGGCCAGCGTGCCCCAGAGAATGGTAAACGTCCCCACGACAACCAGGTCGCTGCGCGCGACGAGTGCCGTCAAATAAGCCAGCATCATGCGAGGATTGCGGGCCTCCAGAAAACCGCTCTGCAGCAGTGTCGTGACTTTCGGTCGTTGTGCTTTGTGTACCGGTGTACCACCCTTTAGTCCAACCCGGTAGCAAATCGCAGCCGGCACCAGTAGCGCGGCGACCAGCCAGAACGTATAGCGCCCGGCCGTAACACTGTCAAAACCCTGTGCGACCAACCACTCGGGCAATGGACCAAATGCCCCGTTTACGGCGATAACTCCGAGGCCATTGAACACTCCGCCGAGTGCAATCATCTTTCCGCGCGATCTTTCCAGCGGATAGTCGTTTACCAATATCGCCATCATCACGGTACCGGCAGCGACACCAATTGCGTAAATGAATCGGTAGACGAACAGTTCAGTGACGTTCGTGGCCAATGGGTAGAGTACATAGGACACTGCCATGAACAGTAAGCCGCCGATTAGTATAGGGCGCCGGCCCATCCGGTCGGACAGCACGCCAAAGCCGCCTACCAAAACGATCGTCACCACCTCTGTCAAAAAAGCCAATCGGCCCGTCAGGTTCCCTTGTTCTTCCCGAGGTATCAGCAGAATTTCATTCAACACATAGGCCTGCCCGAAATTGACGAAGGTCAGAAAACCAATCGTCACGAATGCGACGAGCATGAAAGTACCCGCGTTCAGTCGGTTTATTCCAGGCGCCAGGTAGATCGGTCCGAGACGATGCAACGCTTCGCTCACTAAACGGTTCTCCGGTTGTCGTGGCCAGGAGGAACGATCGCTCAGCATTATTGCCCGGTGATTGCGCTGTGCTGCCGGGTCCGGCAATCGTCGCCGCCTGTCGGGCGGGCCGATCAGTCAGATCAGATCTAGTGCCGGTCCAATTGCGGCGGTCAGTTGCGAGAGGTCCGTCGATTCAATAACGTACGGAGGCATCAGGTAAATCAAGTTGCCGAACGGCCGGATCCAGACACCGTGCTCGACAAATTGATTTTGTAGTTCGTTTGCCGGTACAGGTTGGTGGGTTTCAACGACTCCAATCGCGCCGAGCACTCGCACGTCCCGGACCATGGGGTGGTTCGTAATGGCCCGAAGTTCCCCGCGCATTTGTTCTTCCATGGCCGCAACTCGCTGCTGCCACGGACCCTCCAGTAACAGATCAATACTGGCGACAGCCACCGCGGCGGCTAGCGGGTTCGCCATGAATGTTGGGCCATGCATCAGCGCACCATCATTCGCCGATATACCAGCGCTGACTTCTTCGGTGGTCAATGTTGCCGCCATGGTCAGGTAGCCGCCGGTCATTGCTTTGCCGATGCATAGGATGTCGGGGGAAATTTCGGCATGCTCGTATCCGAACAACTTGCCCGTGCGCCCAAAACCGGTAGCGACTTCATCGAGAATCAACAGCACATCAAATTCGCGGCACATCTCCCTGACGGCCGCCAGGTATTCGGCCGAGTAAAACCACATGCCGCCTGCGCCCTGCACGATAGGTTCCAGAATGATGGCCGCAATCTCCCGGTGGTGTCGTTCCAATAGCGAGCGAATTCCATTCACATCTTTTTCGCTAACCGGTTCGCCGAACCGACTTTCGGGGCGCGCTGCAAACAGGTGTTGCGGCAATACTCCTTTGAACATCGTATGCATGCCGGAGACCGGATCGGTAACCGCCATTGCACCAAACGTATCGCCGTGATAACCGCCGCGAATTGTGAGTAATCGCGATTTCCCCGTCTTTCCGGTGTTAAACCAATATTGAAGCGCCATCTTGATCGCGACTTCGATGCTGACTGATCCGGAATCGCTGAAAAAGACGTGCTGCAAGGGGTCGGACGTCATACCGATCAACTTCTTTGCCAGTTCGACTGCCGGTTCGTGGGTTAGTCCACCAAACATGACATGTGCGACAGCATTCAGTTGTTTTTCGACGGCCGCATTCAACACTGGATGGTTGTAACCGTGAATGGCGCACCACCACGATGACATACCGTCAATCAATTCACGGCCGTCGGAGAGCCGCAGCCGGACGCCTTGGGCGGAGGCGACAGGATAAGCACACGGTGGCGAGGTCATCGACGTATATGGGTGCCAGATGTGGTTTCGGTCGTATTCGATCATCACGCCGCATCCAGTAGCAGTCGCAGATCGATATGCTGGGCGGCGGCCTCGGCGTGGCATGGATCGAGCAACGGGATAGTTCCGAGGCACGGAGCATCGATGCGCTTGCGCAAGGTGGTTAAATTTTCCTGCAACGCGGGCATATCCGGCTCAATGCAATTGCCGAACCAACCGGCGAGTTTGACTCCGGAACCTTCGATCGCCGCCACGCTTAGCAAGGCGTGGTTGATGCAGCCGAGTCGCATGCCGACGACGAGGACTGCTGCTGCATCTAGTTCTGCGCAGAGATCAGCCATCGTTTCCGTGTCGTTCAAAGGTACCAACCAACCGCCGGCGCCCTCGATGATGGTGATACCGCTTGCCGTCACTTCACGGCAATGGTCAGCCAGCGTGCCGACATCCAGTGCGATCCCAGCCTGTTCCGCAGCAATGTGCGGAGCAATCGCCGGTTCCAACGCCACCGGGTTGATCTGACGGTAATCCGGGTCGCCGCTCGACGCTGCGCGCAGTTCTATTGCATCGGCATTTAACAGGCTGCGCTCACCCGGTTCACAGCCGGCCGCGACCGGCTTAATGCCAATGGCTTCGAGGCCATGCTGTCGCGCGGCTTCGAGCAACGCCGTAGCCACCAGGGTTTTGCCGACCCCGGTATCGGTGCCTGTTATAAAGAATAGCGATCCGCTCATGCAATTGCCTGCACGGTTGCTGCACAGGCTTCCAATGCGCCTAGCAGGTGATCGACGTCTTCTTCGCGGTGGCCGGCAGTCAGCGTGATCCGTAGGCGCGAGGAGCCGATCGGTACTGTCGGTGGCCGGATCGGTGTGACGAGGATACCAAGCTCTTCCAGTTGAGCGCTGATCGACAGCGCGGCTTGTTCCGTGCCAACCAGCACGGGTTGAATTGGGCTTTCCGATGGCATGACAGACAATCCGATCTGCTTTGCACCCTGCCGGAATTGCTGCACGTGATCGCGCAGGCGGTCGCGTCGCCATTCTTCGCTGCGCAAAATCTCGAGGCTGGTCAGCGTCGCCACGGCACACGACGGGGGCAAAGCAGTCGAAAAAACGTACGTACGCGCTTTCTGAATCAAGGTCTCAATCATTTCCTCGCTGCCAGCGACGAAAGCACCATGAGTACCAAAGGCCTTGCCCAGCGTGCCGACGAGAATCTGCACGTCGTCAACGCTAAATTGTTCCCGATTCACGATGCCGCGCCCCTCGGTTCCATGTACGCCGAAGCCGTGGGCGTCGTCGATCATTATCCAGGCCCCGTGCTGATGTCCGAGCCGGACCAAATCATTCAATAAGCACAGGTCGCCATCCATGCTAAAAGTGCCGTCGCTGACGATTAGTTTGCGCCCATCATTTTTGGCGTGTACTGCGAGCTTCGCCGACAGGTCGTCAATGTCGCAGTGATCAAACCATTGAAACTCCGCCCGACTGATCCAGCCGCCATCGAGTAGCGAAGCATGATTCAGGCGATCCTCGAAGACGTGGTCGCCGACGCTAAGGAGTCCGTTGATAACCCCGAGATTGGCCGCGTATCCGGATGAAAACAACAGGCAGCGCGGCCGCCCGGTAAATTCCGCTATGGCCTCTTCAAGTTCGTGATGCGGTTTTGAATGTCCGCATACCAGATGGGCTGCACCACTGCCAGCGCCCCAGTCATCGATCCCCTGTTTGAATGCAGCGCGCACGCGTGCGTCGCCGGCAAGTCCCAGGTAATCGTTGCCGCAGAAGTTCAGCAACTGTCGCCCGTCTATCTGCAGCGTGCGGCCCTGGGGGCTTTCTACAACCCGCCGCTGCCGATAGCGGTTTTGCCGCTCGCGTTCCTGAAGGCGCTGTTCGATATCGCTAAAACCGGCCAAATCAATCGCGTCCCGCTGCCAATATCTTCAAATGGTGACTCGACCAGAGGCTACCATCGGAGGCGTCAGGCATACCACATCGGGTGCCGCAACACCATTTGTCAGACAGCAGGCTTACTGACCATCTGGTAGAGCGCCGCCGGGTAAGTCCTTGTCGGTAGCAGTAGCCCTCAGCGAGACTGCAGGCCTTAACAAAAATCGCAATTCCTGATTTGGGGATCAAAGAATGTCCGATAAAACGTCTCTGGACGTACCTCTTTACACGGGCGGGGCGCTACAGATCAGCGTGACTGGTGTCAACCGGTGTAAGGACCGGGAGAGTTCTGCCAAGGTCATGGCTGCAACCATCAAGAGGATCGGCGGATATGTCGATGCGCACGTCAATTTCGTCAAGTTTCACCAGGGCACCGACGTTCGGCTGACCGTATTGCCGGAGTATATATTCAGCGGGTTCCCTATTCATGAAGGCCACGAACACTGGATGGAGATAGGCTGCATTCGTTACGACGGACCAGAGTATGAAGCTCTGGGCGACATTGCACAGAGAAACAAGCTTTTTCTCGCCGGGAACGTATACGAGATTGATCCCAATTTTCCGGAGATTTATTTTCAGACCTGCTTCATCATCGATCCGTCCGGCGACGTCATTCACCGTTACCGGCGGTTGACGTCGGCGCTGGATTCGACACCGCATGACGTGCTCGACAAATACCTGGACATTTATGGCCTGGATGGCGTGTTCCCGGTCGCCCGTACTGAGATTGGCAACCTTGCCACCGTTGCCTCAGAGGAAATCATGTGGCCCGAACTGACTCGCATCCATGCGCTGCGCGGTGCCGAAATTATTCTGCATCCGACCAGTGAACCAGGCAGTCTGAAACTGACCGATAGGGAAGCCTGCCGGCGGGCGAGGGCATTCGAGAATGCCGTTTACGTTATTTCCGCGCACACCGCGTCGATCGACGATATTCCGATCCCTGCCTACACCTGCAGCATGATGTCGAAAGTGGTCGACTACAA
>JAUWKW010000271.1 GCA_030614035.1 Chromatiales bacterium
GCGGTCTTTTCGGGGATTTCCTGACGCAAGTGCTGGAGGCAGTCAATCCGTTCGTGAAGCAGGACTCTCATACAGAGGTGGTCTGTGGCGTTTATTTCGTCGACGTCAGAAATGGCATCGTCTCGATCGACCCCGGCGCCGTAATGCAAACCGACAAAATGAATGTGTTTGCCAGCGGCGGCGTCGATCTGAACACCGAAAAGCTGAATGTCGGTTTCGACACCGCCGCACGCAAAGGCATCGGCATCAGCGCCGGCAGTTTTGTCAACCCGTTCGTCCGGATCGGCGGCACGATGTCGAGCCCGCGGCTGGCGCTGGATGCCAAGGGGACTGTCGTCGAGGGTGGTGTGGCGGTCGCGACGCTCGGCCTGAGCATTTTGGCCAAGGGTATGTATGGTCGCTGGTTCTCGTCAAAGGACCCGTGTGGAAAATTCATTGAAGAAGCCAAGAAGCAAGGACGCTATATCAATACAGTTGAAAAGACCGTTGAGCAGTAACCGGGCCCGGATTCGAGAGCTCCGGTTACGCCACCTGTCCAATAGATTACCGACTGGCACGGTCAATACCCTGGGCAGAAGCCGGTGCACCAGGGGCTGTTAAATCCATGCGCCTGCTATCCCGTCTGACAAAGCTAGCGTTAATTATCATCGCGGTCATTGCGGCGATCTGGCTCGTCCGTGCATTTGAGTCGCGAAATATGCCGGAGCTGAGACTGTGGCACCAGGTCTCGCTCGAAGAAGAATTCAGTGTTGCGGATTATTCGGATGGCCTGTCGCTGGAGGCCTACCTCGAGCTCGAAGAGCGGTTGATGCAGGAACTGCAGACGAAAGTCGTCGCACAGGTTCCGCCAGCCAATCGAAAACTGTTTAACCGTTACAGCGAAACCAGCCCGATCAACCCGCGAAACCTGCCTCGCAACTGGAACCGGCCATTTCAACTATGGCTAGACCCGCCGCGCGGCGGGATCCTGCTGTTGCACGGTTCGTCGGATTCGCCGTACAGCATGCGTACCGTAGCTGAAGTTTTTCACCGTCAAGGCTTTCACGTGCTGGCGCTGCGACTGCCGGGTCACGGCACCGTACCGGCCGGTTTAAAGGCGGTGACGGCCGACGACTGGATGGCAATCACCCGGCTCGGGGTCAGCTGGTTGCGGGAACTGATGCCTGATTCGGCCCCACTGTACCTCGGTGGTTACTCTACCGGCGCGACGCTGGCAGTCGATTACACGCTGGATGCAATAGTCGACCCGCAGCTGGAGGTACCCGAGCGCTTGTTTTTGTTGTCAGCGGCCGTCGGCATCAGCCGGTTTGCAGCATTTGCACACTGGGACGTGGCACTGAGCAAGATCCCGTACTTCGAAAAATTCGCGTGGGGAAATATTCATCCGGAATACGATCCATTCAAATACAACTCGTTTGCGAAAAACGCCGGCGACATTGTCTACACGCTGACCGTAGCGGTGGGCAAAAAAATAGTGAAGCTACTTAAAGGTGGGCAATGGCGGCGCCTGCCACCGATCCTGACCTTTCACTCACTGGTTGATTCAACCGTCAGCACCGCGTCACTGGTGACGGCACTGTATGACCGGCTGGACTCGCCGGGGCACGAGCTCGTACTGTTCGATTTGAACCGTGACAGTGAAACGATTGAATTTGTCAGGCCCGGCCAGCTTAACTATCTGCAGACAGCGGGAGACCGCGAGAATCTGCCCTACCGTCTTACACTGGTAACAAACCGGGATGCCGATAGCCAGGACGTAGTCGCCCGCACCCGTTGCGTGCCAGAAGGCTGCTGGTCGGCCGAGGATATGAACCTTGCCTGGCCGCAGAACGTTTACTCGCTGTCCCACGTCGCCATTCCATTCGCCCCGACGGACCCGATGTACGGGAGCGATGCCGCGACCGCCTATTTCGAAGACATGCGGCTTGGCGCGCTGCAGCCGAGAGGCGAGCGGCAGGTTTTGCTGGTGCCAGTGGAGCAACTCACACGGCTACGCTACAACCCGTTTTTCAGTTACCTCGAGCAGCGGGTGATCGAATTCTGCACCGACTGCCAGGGCGGGTCCTAGAGGCCAACAGCGGGTTGATTCGACGCCGGTTTATTCGTCCGGCGGCGGCGCCGTGTGCAGATAAGTCTGAGCACGATCGAGTCCATCCTGCATCAGCACATCCAGTCCCTTGCGTGCTTCCATCAGAGAATCGACGATCAGATCGTGCTCGCCTTTCGGCGCCTGCTTTAGCACGTAGTCCGTGACCTGCCGCTTGTCGCCGGGATGCCCGATACCGATGCGCAGACGCAGAAAATCCCTGCCGCAGTGCGCGATGACGTCGCGCAGACCATTGTGGCCGCCATGACCGCCGCCAAGTTTCAGGCGCACGGTGCCGGGCGGCAGATCCAAATCATCGTGGATGACCAGTACCGCTTCGGGTTCAAGCTTGTAGAAATCGATGAACCGACGCACGGACTGACCACTGTCGTTCATGAAAGAGCTGGGCTTCAGTAAACGTACGCTGCGGTCCACCAGGCTGATCTGGCCCGCATCACCGAGGAATTTCGCTTCCGGTCTCAGGGTTTCCCCACACTCGGATGCCAGGTGATCCACTAACCAGTAGCCGGCGTTATGCCGGGTCCGTTCATATTCTGGACCGGGATTGCCGAGCCCGACAATTACGGCGGGAGGCTCAGTAGCAGTCATTAGAATCAAAACCAGTGAAAACGCGCGCTATGTTAG